>JAHEGF010000117.1 GCA_024645155.1 Phyllobacteriaceae bacterium
AGAACGCCTGACAGAAGCGCTGATCCTTGCAAAACCCGGCGACACCGTGCTGATTTCTTCCGGACGGTATGAATTGACCGATGGATTGTCACTGGACGTGGACGGAGTGACTGTCCGCGGAGAAGGACCTGGTAAAACGATCTTGTCGTTTGGCGGGCAAACGGGCGCCGGTGAGGGTTTGCTGGTAACGTCCGACCAGGTGGTTCTCGAGGACTTCGCCGTCGAGGATACCAGGGGCGACGGCATCAAGTCCAAGGGCTCCATGCAGGTCACTTTCCGCAATCTGCGGGTCGAGTGGACGAACGGCCCCGACGAGAAAAACGGCGCCTACGGTATCTACCCGGTCAGTTCGCGCCATGTCCTGATCGAAAATTCGACGGTCTCGGGCGCATCCGACGCCGGTATCTATGTGGGCCAAAGTCAAAACATCGTTGTCCGCAAGAATATATCCAAGTTCAATGTTGCCGGCATCGAGATCGAGAATTCGTGGCATGCCGATGTTTACGGGAACACTGCAACCCGCAATACCGGCGGTATACTTGTCTTCGATCTGCCTAACCTGCCGCAGCAGGGCGGTATGGATATCCGTGTGTTCGACAATGATATCTTCGAAAACGACACGGCAAATTTCGCACCCAAGGGCAATATTGTCGCCATTGTTCCCAAGGGTCTGGGGGTCATGGTCATGGCTAACCGGAACGTTCATGTTTTCGGCAACCGTTTTGACAGGAACGGTACGGCCCATGTGCTGGTTGCGGCCTATCCAAATGAATATGAAGACGACAGCTACATGTTTGTTCCGCGCGGTGTTTACGTGCACGGCAACACCTATGGCGACGGTGGCAAAGACCCAGACGGCGAAGTCGGCAAGACGATTGCCGATGTTTCCGGTACACCTGTCCCCGATATCGTGTGGGATGGCGTTACCCGGATCCCCGAATATCTGACTTGGGTCGCGCGCGAAAACCGGGTCTATGTCGACGAAGCCGAAGGCACGAGTTTCGTGAATCTGAAGATGATTTCACAACTGCTGCTGCCGTGGTCGACAACTCCAGACAGACGTATTGATCGATACATGGGCAGTTTGGAAGAACCGGCCGCTGTCGTGTTGCCGCAGGATACAAATCCAGCCGGATACGCCAGCACAAAGCAATGAACACCGGTAAATGCAAAGCCTGGGCGCTTTCGTGGGTCATTGCGACCCTGTCAGCGGTGCCTTCAGCCCGTGCCGTCGACCAGGCTGCAATTGTCGGGGAACAGGCGCCGGCAAAGCTGTCGGAGTTCGGGTTTTTTGCCGACTTGCGGGCACAACTTCCAGCAGACGGAGTGCTCCCGTTTTCGGTCAATACGCCGCTTTTTTCAGATCATGCGGAAAAATACCGTTTTGTCTTTGTGCCCGAGGGAATGGCTGCGGTTTATGACGCCCGGGAAGCGTTTCAGTTCCCGGCCGGTTCGGCATTGATCAAGACATTTGCGTATCCCGCAGATTTACGAACTCCCGGCGAGGATATTCGCCTTGTTGAAACGCGGGTACTGCTGAAAAGGTCCGACGGTTGGGACGCCTGGGCCTATTTGTGGAATGCAGAACAGACGGATGCACGGCGTCTGGTAGCAGGCAAGAAGATCGCAGTCGGGACCATCGGCCATGACGGTGCTCCGCTGTCGTTCATTTACACCGTTCCGAACAAGAACCAGTGTAAAGGATGCCACGAACTGAACGGAGCCATTACGCCAATCGGACTGAAAGCGCGCAATCTGAACGGCGATCTTATTTACGCAACAGGGACAGCCAACCAGCTTGAAACATGGGTTGCCGGCGGTATGCTGGAAGGCGCGCCGGCAAGCGGCGAATGGCCGGCGGTACCGAACTGGCTCGATGCGGATGTGCCGGTCGAGACGCGGTCGCGGGCATGGCTGGACGTCAATTGTGCCCATTGTCACCGCGCCGGCGGACCGGCCAGCAATACCGGACTTTACCTGACATGGTCCGAACATGACCCCATAAAGCTTGGCATCGGCAAACGTCCGGTTGCCGCCGGCCGCGGTTCTTTCGGGTTGGAATTCGATATCGTTGCCGGCAGTGCCGACCAGTCGATTCTTTTTCGAAGGGTTGAAAGCGTGGAGCCGGGTATCATGATGCCGGAGTTGGGGCGCACCCTGCCCGATCATCGCGCGGTCGGCCTGTTAAGCGAATGGATTGAGGCCATGCGGTAGGATTTTAACCAAGTTGTGCAACAATAATGGTCTAATGCCAGTGCACGGATGTAACATTGAATTATACAAATTGATCGCGGCTGATAGCCGTTTTATGGCAAGATAAGTGCGATCACCGGAATGCGGGACGGGTTTGATTCATGACTAGGCGCTACTTCGGCACGGATGGGATCAGGGGACGGGCCAATACCAAGCCGATGACACCGGAAATCGCCATGCGAGTCGGCATGGCGGCCGGTGTTGCTTTTCAGCGGGGTAACCACCGGCACCGTGTGGTTATCGGCAAGGATACGCGACTATCCGGCTATATGATTGAAAATGCACTTGTTTCGGGGTTTTGCTCGGCCGGAATGGATGTGTTTTTGCTTGGGCCGATTCCCACTCCGGCGGTTGCGATGCTGACACGGTCATTGCGCGCTGATATCGGCGTCATGATTTCTGCTTCGCACAACCCCTATTATGACAATGGTATCAAACTGTTTGGTCCCGACGGCTACAAACTGTCGGACAAGATCGAGATGCAGATCGAATCACTGATCGACAAGGACTTGAGCACACGGCTGGCGAGCAACGGCGATCTGGGGCGGGCGACCCGTGTCGATGGTGTTCATGACCGCTATATAGAGTTTGCCAAGCGGACATTGCCGCGCAACATGTCGCTGTCGGGTATCCGAGTGGTGGTCGATTGTGCACATGGTGCGGCCTACAAGGTGGCGCCGGCCGCGCTTTGGGAACTGGGTGCCGAAGTCATTGCGATCAACGACGAACCGAACGGAACCAATATCAATGACGGTTGCGGGTCGACAAATCCCTATCTGTTGTCCAAGAAAGTTCAGGAGTTTCGCGCCGATATCGGAATTGCGCTGGATGGTGACGCCGACCGCATGCTGATCATCGACGAGAACGGCAGTGTCGTCGATGGCGACCAGATCATGGGACTGATCGCTGAATCCTGGAAGAAAAGCGGGCGCCTGGCCGGTGGCGGCGTCGTGGCGACCGTGATGTCCAATCTGGGACTGGAACGCTTTCTCTCCGGTATTGATCTGAAACTGGAACGAACGCAGGTGGGCGATCGCTATGTCGTAGAACACATGCGCAAGCACGGTTTTAATGTCGGCGGGGAGCAGTCCGGCCACATTGTCCTGTCGGATTTCACGACGACCGGTGACGGGCTGGTGGCCGCATTGCAGGTTCTTGCCTGCGTGCAGAAACTGAACAAGCCGGTCAGCGAAATCTGCCGCAAGTTTGATCCGGTGCCACAGGTCCTGAAAAACGTCAGATACGCAAACGGCAAACCGCTCGACAATGCAGCTGTTCGCGAATGTATCACCGGGGCCGAGGCGAAGCTTGGCAAATTCGGTCGCCTGGTTATTCGCCCGTCGGGAACCGAACCGCTCATTCGGGTCATGGCCGAAGGAGACGACCAGGACATGGTCGAGGCCGTCGTCGACGAAATCGTCGGTACTATCGCTGCCGTTAAAAGTGCAGCATGAGCGGTCCCAAGTCTACCGGAACAGCTCCCAAGCCCGCTCTGCAAGTCAAGATCATTGCGGTGTCATCTATTTGATTTTTGGTATTTTTAATGGCGGTTGCGTTGCGCTATGAGGTATAGAGCGTTAACGGGCGTGGTAAAAAAACACGGTTAAGCGTGGCTTAACCTTTCCTGTCTAATATTTCTTCCGAGATTAACCATGTCGACCAGCCTGTCGGTTGGAATGCAATTCGTGGAAGGAATTCAATATGCGTAATGTCGCGAAACCGGCAGCCCTTCTGACTGTCCTGCTCGCGGGGGTCTCTGCACCAGCACTTGGCGCCGATCTCTACGAACCGGTACCGGTGCCAGAAATACAAGTGGAACGGGAAGTCATCCACGTTTCTACCGGCGGCTGGTATATTCGTGGTGATGTTGATTACCACTTTGCCGATATTCGAGGCACCAATTACACGACCTACCCGGTTGGTCTTCCGCCAGTCCCCAACAATTCTTTCGCGACTGCCGATCTGAAGGGATCCTGGTCCATCGGTGGTGGTGTCGGTTACCAGATTTCTGACTATTTTCGCGTTGATGTAACAGGCGACTACTGGGCGAAAGCGGACTTTACCGGATCGACGACCGGCGTGTGTGGTGGCCTACCTTGTACTTCTACCGATGTTTCGGCGATGAGCGCGTTCCTGTTGCTTGCCAATGCCTATGTCGATCTTGGAACATATCACGGTATCACCCCTTATGTCGGTGCCGGTATCGGTGGCGCGTTTGTGCAATGGGACGATTTGCGCAACACCATTGGTGGCGTCACAACTGTCCATCATGGCAAGTTTGACTGGCGTTTCGCTGCAGCGCTGATGCTCGGTGCCTCCTATTGCCTGACCGAGAATCTCGATCTTGACCTCGGCTACCGTTACACTTGGCTGTCCGGCGGCCGCATGTTCAATTATGCTGTTGGTGCCGGGCCTGGACGGGACGAAGGTTTCAATGTCCACGAAGTTCGTGCCGGTATGCGTTGGCGTTTTGGCGATCATGGTCCGCGGCCGGGCTGCCGAGAAGAGCAGATCATAACCTATCAGCCCGAACCCATTCCGCCGGTCTACAAGTAGTCAGCAATTTGCGATGGAAACAAAGCCGCCCGGCGAAAGCCCGGCGGCTTTTTTTGTTCTGTGAAGCAATTAATTTTCATAGTTAACCGTGACTTAACCGTTGTGGTTAACACTGTGTGCAATCCGGTGGTTCACCAGACGCAGCTTTACCGGTTTGTCGGAGTGTTGATCATGAAATTGTCTACGCGTTTACTGTTTTCCACTGTTGCCATCGCGATCGCGCCGCTGGTCCAGGCGCAAGCCGCTGATATGGATTTGCCGGTATATGTGGAAGATGCACCGGAATATGTTCCGGTCGAGATCGGGAGCGGCTGGTATCTCCGCGGCGATATAGGCTATTCATTCGCGACCGGAGGAGGACCGGCGACCTATCGCACCTTCAACCCGGGGCCGGCGACCTACACCAACAATACTTTCGCAACCACCGATTTCGAAAGTGACATGAATTACAGTGTCGGCTTCGGTTACCAGTACAATGACTGGCTTCGCACCGATGTGACCCTTGACCGCTTCAAGGGAGATTTTGACGGGACGACGACCAGTGCCGTGCCATGCCCAGGCGGTGTGTTGGGGACGACGTGCCGGTCCGAGGAAGCATCGCAGTTCACAGCATACTCAACCATGTTAAATGGCTATTTCGATCTCGGTACGTTTTCCGGATTTACACCCTATGTCGGCGGTGGCGCCGGCGTGACACGGGTCAGTTGGGGCAATTTGACCAGCAATACATACTGTGTTGACGGTGCAGTTATCTGCGGCGCAGGGCTTGTGGCCACAACAGCACACAATGGAATGAGCAGCTGGAGGTTCACCTACGCCCTGATGGCAGGTGTCGCCTATGATGCGACTGACAATCTGAAAATCGATCTCGGATACAAGTACCGCAAGATTGCCAGCGGTCCGATGTTTCAGTTCGATGCGGCGTCTATGGGCGTCGGGGCGACCGGCACCCAGGGAACCGATGGCGGAATCGAAAACCACGTCGTGACACTCGGCGTGCGGTATGCGCTCTGGTAGCACGGCTGGCAAATCTCAGGCAGCAGACGGCGGATCCCCGGATCCGCCGTTTTTTCATGAATACGACCGCCTTTATGTCGCAGTGCAACAAATTTGTTGACTGATCGCGACAACATCTCTATCCGGATCAGCGGGCCACCCCTCCCCAACGAGGGGCGTGCTATCTGTAAGGATAGGATACAGCAATGCATACAGTTCCCAAGCCGGACATCCGTCCAGCTAATCCCAATTTTTCCTCAGGTCCCTGCGCCAAACGGCCAAATTGGTCGGTTGCGGCGCTTTCCAATGCGCTGACCGGCCGTTCGCATCGGTCGAAGCCGGGGAAAGACAGGCTTCAAAAAGCGATCGACCTGACGCGCTCCGTTCTGCAGGTCCCCGAGACGCATCTCATCGGCATTGTGCCGGCATCCGACACCGGCGCCGTTGAAATGGCGTTGTGGTCGATGCTTGGTGCCCGTGGCGTCGACATGCTCGCCTGGGAATCCTTCGGTTCCGGCTGGGTCAGCGACGTCATCAAACAGTTGAAACTCGATGATGTGCGGACATTCGAAGCGGATTACGGCAAACTGCCAGATCTGGCGCAGACGGATTTCGACCGCGACGTGGTTTTTACCTGGAACGGAACGACCTCGGGTGTCCGCGTTCCCGATGCCGGCTTCATACCGGCAGACCGCAAGGGACTGACCATCTGTGATGCGACTTCCGCGGCATTCGCCCAAAAACTCGATTTCAACAAGCTCGATGTCGTAACGTTTTCCTGGCAAAAGGCGCTGGGCGGCGAAGCAGCGCACGGCATGATCATTTTGGGGCCCCGCGCTGTGGAGCGTCTCGAATCCTACACGCCATCGTGGCCGCTGCCAAAGATATTCCGCATGACGAAAGGCGGCAAGCTGATCGACGGGATTTTCAAGGGCGAAACCATTAACACCCCTTCGATGTTGTGTGTTGAAGACTACATTGATGCGCTCGAATGGTCTTTGTCAGCGGGTGGCCTGGACGGTTTGATTGCCCGCGCCGATGCCAATTTCGCGGCGATCAGCCGGTTTGTCGAGAAAACGCCGTGGATCGGATTTCTCGCGGAAGACCCGCGGACCCGCTCCAACACCTCGGTTTGCCTTGCGATAACCGACCCAGTTATTTCCGCCCTGGATCAAAAAGGGCAAGATGCATTTGCGAAGATCATGGCTGCGATGCTGGACCGAGAAGGTATAGCCCATGACATCGGCGGCTATCGCGATGCGCCGCCGGGATTGCGTATCTGGTGTGGCGCAACGGTTGAGACAGCCGATGTCGAAGCGCTGATGCCGTGGATCGACTGGGCATTTTCGACCCAAAAAGCAGCAATCAAAATATAGAACTCAACACACGGCAGCCTGGTTTTTCGGCATGCCGCCAATCAAATCACTCGGAGGGCCTGATGGCACCGCGCGTACTCGTTTCAGACAAACTTTCCGACACGGCTGTCGCCATATTCAGGGATCGCGGCATTGATGTGGATTTTCAGCCGGACCTCGGCAAGGACAAGGACAAGCTTCTGGAAATCATCGGTAATTACGACGGCCTCGCAATTCGGTCGGCCACCAAAGTCACCGAAAAGCTTATCAATGCAGCTGATAACCTGAAGGTGATCGGCCGCGCAGGTATCGGCGTCGACAATGTCGATATTTCAGCGGCGTCACGGCGCGGTATCGTGGTCATGAACACGCCATTCGGCAATTCAGTTACCACAGCGGAACATGCCATAGCGCTCATCTTGTCTGTCGCGCGTCAAATTCCCCAGGCTAGCAATTCGACAAAGGCCGGCAAATGGGAAAAGAGCAAGTTCATGGGTGTCGAGATTACCGGCAAGACGCTCGGTGTGATCGGATGCGGCAATATCGGGTCCGTTGTCGCGGCACGCGGCATCGGATTGAGGATGAACGTGATCGCTTTTGACCCGTTTCTGTCGCAATCGCGGGCGGTCGATCTCGGCGTCGAAAAGGTCGAACTGCAGGATCTGTTTGCACGCGCCGATGTCATCACGCTGCATACGCCACTGACCGACAAGACCCGCAATATCGTCAATGCCAATGCGATCGCGCAGATGAAAGACGGCGTGCTGATCGTGAACTGCGCACGTGGCGGGCTTGTCAACGAGGCCGATCTTGTCGAGGCGCTGAAATCCGGCAAGGTTGGTGGCGCGGGTATCGATGTTTTCGAAACGGAGCCCGCTACCGAAAGTCCGCTGTTTGAACTGGACAATGTGGTTTGCACCCCACATCTGGGTGCATCAACAAGCGAAGCGCAGGAAAATGTCGCGATCCAGGTTGCCGAGCAGATGTCAAACTACCTGATCAAGGGTGCGGTATCGAATGCGATCAACATGCCGTCGATCACTGCCGAAGAGGCGCCGGTACTAAAGCCGTTTGTACGGCTAGCCGAACTTCTCGGTTCTTTCGTCGGCCAGGTAACCGAGGAACCGATCCGGGAAGTTGAGGTCCTGTTTGACGGATTGACCGCAAAGCTGAATACCCATGCGCTCGTCAGTGCAACATTGGCAGGACTGATGCGCCCGCAAATGGCTGAAATCAATATGGTTTCGGCACCGGTCATGGCCAAGGAACGTGGCATCATCCTGTCCGAAATCAAGCGTGACAAATCCGGTGTGTTCGACGGATACATCAAGCTCCTGGTGAAGACTTCGTCGCGGGTCCGTACCATCGCGGGTACATGCTTCTCAGACGGCAAGCCGCGGTTCATTCAGATCAAGGGGATCAATCTTGATGCGGATATCGGCCGTTACATGCTGTACACGACCAACAATGATGCACCGGGAATCATAGGGTTGCTCGGAACCGTCTTCGGCCGCAACGAAGTCAATATTGCCAACTTCCACCTCGGCCGCAACAGACCGGGCGGGGATGCAATTGCTCTTCTTTATCTCGATGGCCCGGTACCGCAAAACGTTCTCGATGAGCTGCTTGCCAACAAGGCAATTCTATCGGCAAAGCCACTCAGTTTCGATGTTCTGGAAGAGTAGGCCGGCAACTAGGCAATTACGTCGCGATGTTGCCCTTACCTTTCCGTGAGGATTCTGCGAGGTAGATTCCTCCAAGCACGAGGCACAGAGCTATCACGTGGTACAATTGCAATGCTTCGCCGAGTATGCCGATCGACAGCAGTGTGCCCATAACAGGCACCAGGTTGACGAAAATGCCGGCGCGATTTGCGCCGATCATCTCGACCCCGCCGATAAAAAATACCTGTGCCAGAATGGCTGGGAATATGGCGGTATATGCGGCGACCGCCCAGCCCTGGCGATCCGGCAAGACCATTGCACCCGACAAATACTCCCAAACCGCAAACGGGAGCGTTGCGCACAAGGCCGAACTTCCCATTACAAGCATCAGGCTGCGCCAGTTTATTACCGGCTTGAAACGTAGTGCCACCGCATAGCCACCGTATAATACAATCGCGATCAGCATCAGTGCGTCGCCGCGGTTGACCGACAGTTCCGTGAGCGCCTGCAGGTCGCCATGGCCCGCGGTCAGGGCAATTCCGAACACCGACAAAATAAAACCGAGGATCTGTGCCCAGGTGACACCGAGCCGGAAAAGCAGAAAGTTGGCAAGAAATATCACCATTGGAATTCCTGCCTGAACGATCGAAATATTGATAGCCGTCGTGTGGTTTGCCGCCGCATAAAATAGGATGTTGAACCCGGCGAATCCGAAGCATCCAAGCGCCATGACCAGGGGAAGCTTTGGGCGCAGAACAGGCCAGTCGCGCCGAAGTTGTGCCTGTCCGACAAGGACTAGAATGACAGTGGCAATCGTCCAGCGCAGTGA
>JAHEGF010000361.1 GCA_024645155.1 Phyllobacteriaceae bacterium
AACGGTGAAATCCGCTTATACCCTTTATTCAAAAAGATTTCGTGCTGTTCAGTAATGGTCGGCAGTCCGCCCATTCCGCAGCCGGTGATGACTCCAACCCGGCCGCAATTTTCATCGCTTATCTCAAGACCGCTCTCTTCGAGCGCCATATGGGTCGCAACCAGTGCATACTTGACAAACAGCTTGAGTTTGTTTGCCGATTTTTTGTCAAAGTGATCTTCGTCTATGAAGTCTTTGACTTCGCCAGCTATCTGGACAGGGTCGCCGGTAGGGTCATAACGGGTGATACGGTCTATCCCGCTCATCCCGGCACAGATGTTTTTCCAGGTCTTGGCAACTCCGGTACCAAGAGGAGTCACCAGTCCAGTCCCGGTTATTACTACTCTGCGGCTAGCCATTGTTGTTTCCTTGGAATTGAATCATTTCACGAGTACGGGCAATGATCCTTACTTGAGTTTGTCAACGTAGTCGACGGCATCCTTAACGGTAACGATCTTCTCTGCGTCCTCATCTGGAATCTCGATATCAAATTTCTCTTCCATGGCCATAATCAACTCGACCAGATCAAGAGAATCAGCGCCCAGATCATCGACAAAAGATGCCTCTGAAACGACTTTGTCTTTCTCGACGCTCAGCTGCTCAACAATTATATCTACCATTTCCTGATTTATAGCCATTTTTCTTCTCCTTGATTATGGTTCTTTCGAAGCGCGGCTTCCCGCGCCAGGTTTTCATTAGATTTTTTCCCACAAAGGGCCAAATGATGCAATCTTTAATAATTGCGTTAAATTTGCAACTTAAATTTAATAATGATGGCCATTCAATTGGCTTTCTGCCCGTCATTATAATCACTACCAGCTGCATTGAAACAGCAGCCAATCCGTTCAGATTCCCCACCGGTGAAAATGAAAACGTACCAAATAGCTGCGCTTTCTTTGCACGCTGATAACGAAATAGGCTCCAAGAACAACCTCTCAGGTTGCCTTACATGTACATCCCGCCGTTGACATGAATGGTCTGCCCGGTCACATAGCCGGCCTGATCACTCACCAGATATTCAACCGCCGCCGCCACATCCTCAGCCTCGCCGAGGGCAGCCAGTGGAATTTCACTAAGCATTTTTTCTTTGACGGCATCATCGAGTTCCTGGGTCATCTCGGTGACGATATAACCCGGTGCAACACAGTTAACCGTGATCTTTCTGGAAGCGAATTCTCGAGCCAGAGACTTGGTCAGGCCGACCATGCCGGCCTTGGCAGCCGCGTAATTAACCTGGCCACCGTTGCCGGAATATCCGACAATAGAACTGATGTTGACGATGCGGCCCCAGCGGTTCTTCATCATTGGCTTCAAAGCCGCTTTGGCACAGGCAAAAGCTCCTTTTAAGTTGGTGTCCAAGACAGCGTCCCAATCCGCTTCCTTCATCCTGGCCACCAAACCGTCTTTAGTGATACCGGCGTTGTTGATCACAATATCGACGGAGCCGCTTTCGGCCACAATCGATTTAAAAGCGCTCTGAACCTGATCGAAGTCGGCCACATCGAATTGCACTGTCTGCCCCTGACCACCAGCCTGTTTCACCAGATCAATGGTTTTTTCCGCGGCATCTGAACGACTCACATAATTGACCCAGACAAAACAGCCCAAATGTCCTAATCGAGCACAGATTGCCCGACCTATGCCCCTGCTTCCGCCGGTAACGACGGCTATTTTCCGATGATCTGTCATTGGCCGCGTTTCTCCTCTATCTTATCGATTAATTTAGGAATAACTTCATAGAGATCGCCGACCACACCGAAATCGGCTACGTTAAAAATCGGCGCCTCTGCATCCCGGTTTATGGCCACGATGGTTTCTGAAGACTGCATTCCTGCCACGTGCTGGATGGCCCCGGAAATTCCGCAGGCAATGTAGAGTTTCGGCGCCACGGTTTTGCCTGTCTGGCCTACCTGATGGGGATAAGGGATCCAGCCGGCGTCAACTACCGCTCTGGAGGCCGAGACTTTTGCACCCAGGGACTCAGCCAACTTGATGAGTAACTCAAATCCTTTCTCGTTTTCAAGTCCTCTGCCGCCGGAAACCAGGATATCCGACTCCTGGATGTTTACCTTACTCTGCTGTTCACTAATAGACTCAAGCACCTCAATTCGGCTGATAAGCTGCTCTGGAGCAGGGGTGATATCAATTATCTCACCCCGCCGCCTCGCATCGAAATCCAGCGCCTTCATCACTTTGGGGCGCACGGTAGCCATCTGCGGCCTGGTATCTGGGCAGATTATGGTGGCCATGATATTGCCGCCGAAAGCCGGTCTTGTCTGCAGAAGTATCCCGTCTTCCTGTCTGATTTCCAGCCTGGTACAATCCGCCGTCAATCCTGCATCCACGGTGGTTGCCACACCGGGAATGAAGGATCGGCCGATGGCTGTAGCTCCGGCCAGGACCACCTCGGGTTTATGGGCGAGGATTAAATCTGATACTATCTTCTCGTAAATGTCGTCGGTGAACAATTCCAAAGCTGGGTCGTCCACCCGGTAAACTTTATCGGCGCCATGGCCGATAAGTTTTTCAGCGCTCTCTCCCGTTTGATAACCGAGCAGAACAGCGCTGAGCTGGGCCTTCCTGTCATCTGCCAGGGTACGGCCAATGCCAAGCAGCTCGGTCGCCACCGGCGCCAGTTCCCCCCTGACTGTCTCACAGAAGACCCAGATTCCCGACCATGATTCCAGATCATCCCGGGCTTTTCTCCCGCCGCTGTCGTCTATTGACAGTGCCTCAACATCACAGGCCTCGACACAGGCACCGCAGAGATTACAAGTGTCGCCGACTACGGCAAGGCCATCAACAATATCTATGGCGCCAAACGGGCATTGTTCTTCGCAGATACCGCAGCCGATGCACAGCTTCTCGTCTATATGTAACATAACTACCCCGCCTCAAACCAGATAGGGCTTTAGTCTATCGACGAGCTGCTCGACCTGTTCG
>JAHEGF010000118.1:0-1957 GCA_024645155.1 Phyllobacteriaceae bacterium
AGCTGCTTGACGTTTATGACCACGACAAACCGCTCGTTTTGCGCAGCTTCGCTGACATTGGCTGGCGATCCGTCCATCCGGTAATAGGTCCGGTCAATCGTAAAACCCGCACCACCTGCCGGTTGCGGTTGCGAGGGAACGGCAACGGTGGTCACGGTCGCACGCAACACTTCATCGCCGCGATTGGTCACGGTCACAGGATTTGCCGCCAGTCCGGACCCGTCGATCGCTTGCGACCAGATGCCCGAATGCGGCAGGCCGTTTACTGCGACCCGTATCGCGTCATTGGACCTTTTTTCCGCCCGCGCTGCCAGCAGCATCCAGGCCTGCTCCTGGGTGCTCGTATGGCTGTCGGCCTCGTTCAGCGCCGCGACCAGCCTGGCCATCGCTGCGGTATTTGACGGCTCGGGCCGGCTCTCCGAAGCCAGCGCCAGCATGGCCGAAGCATCGCGAAGCGGCGAACCATAGGTATAGACCGCCCGCTTGACCCGTGGGTTCTGCGCGGCAAGTGCGTATGCGGAACCAAACGCGGTTTCGGCCCGTTGCCGGTCGCCGTAAAGCGCCATGCCGGCGGCAAGATGGGCGCGGGCAATTGGCGACCTGAACGATTGCAATTGCGTGTCTGCATAGTAGCGCAGGTCACCTGCCGACGCCTGCCTGTTCCGCGCCAGAACATAAAGCGCATAGGCGATTGCCTCGTCATTGTTGTCTAGGTCGTTCTGGTAGGCGAGCGTATTTTGCAGGCTTGTCAGTGCAAGCCGCATCGGTTCGCCCGGCACCTCAAAACCCTGTTCACCGGCCCGTGTCAGAAAATCCGTCACGTAGGCGCTAAGCCAAAGGTCATCAGGTTGCGTTCCCCAAAGGCTGAAGCCACCGGAATTGGACTGGTAGGCCAGCACCTGGTTGATCGCCTTTTGCACCCGGTCCCTGACCGTCTGTTCGTCGAGTCCCGGGATGACCTGCGGGAATTCGCTGGCATAAAGCAGTGGCAATGCCTTGCTGGTGGTCTGTTCGGCACAGCCGTAGGGGTAGCGGTCAAGCCGCAACATCAATGAAGCCACGTCGAACGATAGCGGCCTCGCGACGCTGATATTGATCGCTGCGCCATTCAGTTCATTGCCATCAAGCAGGTTGCTGTCGACCAGCAGGCTCCCGCCATTGGCGGCCAGCGCAACTTCCAGCTTGCGTGTGATCGGCAACTGGTCGGGCCTGATGGCAATGGCGATTTCATGCTCGATGGAAATACCGTCCGGTCCGCTGAGCCGGATCATTGCCTGTCCCTGTCCCCGGGCAGCCGCCGTCACCGGGATTTCCAGGTTGGCTTTTTGCCCGGCAGCAAGTTCCAGCGCCTGAGATGCGTCGTTTTGACTGATAGTCAGGGTGCTGCCACTGGAAATCTCGATTCCGTATTTCCCCGCCGGTGCGTCGGTATTGGTTACCTCGACCAGAAGGCGGGATTGATCGCCGGGCGCCATGAATTTCGGCAGGCTGGCGGCAATGACAATCGGGTCACGGACAATGATGTCGGATTCCGCCGAACCGACGCCGTCGCCGCTCCACGCCGTTGCCATGATGCGAACCGTGCCGTTGAATTGCGGAAGATCGAAGCTGACTTCGGCCTTGCCGTTGTCATCGACAGAGACAATTCCGGAAAAGAACGCAACCAGTTTTTCGGTTGGCGCATTGCCGCTGGCAGTCAGACCCTCGACCCCGTCGCCGCCGGTGCGCAACCTGCCTGCCGCGCCAAGCGATCCGTCAATCAGTTTGCCATAGATGTCACGCATCGCAACGCCAAGCCTGCGTTGGCCAAAATAATGCGCATGCGGATCCGGTGCCTTGTAGCCGGTCAGGTTAAGTATCCCGACATCGACTGCTGCAACCGTGACAAACGCCTGCTGGCCTGCCGCAAGATTGGTTATGGAAACCGGCAGCGTCAACGGCCCTCGCGGCCGGGTTT
>JAHEGF010000118.1:1967-9640 GCA_024645155.1 Phyllobacteriaceae bacterium
TTGCGCGGGCGCATTAACAGATACCGCAAGGTGGCGTTGTTCCGCGTCGACCGACATCCACTTGACGCCGATAGCGCGTGCCGGCATGCGTGAGCGCCCGTCATCCATCGGACGGTAAAGCGTTGCCAGCACATAGGCGCCGGCACCCCATTCCTTTTGCACCGGAATATCGAATGTCGCACCCTCGGCCGGTACCGTAACCTCTAAGGTCCGGGAAACATGGTCCGTACCGATCGCAATCAGCATTTCACCGGCAAAGCGCGGCGACACTTTCAGCCGTGCGGTTTCACCAGCCTTGTAGCGAGCCTTGTCGAGCGCGATTTCTAGGCCATCTGGCGTCTCCGTAGACGCCGATTCCACGTACCAGCCCGCGTCGAACAACACGCTGGTTGCCGGGCCTTCGGCCTGGTCCGTCTCGATATCGAGGCGGTACCGGCCCCACTGCACAGGCGCCGAGATGCTTGTCGTCAACGCGCCCGAGATGTCGATCGATCCTCCGGCGACCCGGGATTCCGTGTCGATCGCCTCGTACTGCCAGTAGGAACCGTCGCGATACCATTGGTAATTGCGTTCCAGTTTGACCAGCGACCAGCTTACGCCGCCAAGCGCAATTTTCTTGTCCGACGGATCGACCGCGATGATCGAAAACTCCGGCGTGGAGTTCTCGCCAGTCTGGCCGTCCTCGAAATCGGGACGGACACCGATCATCACCTGCTGCGGCGCGATGTCCACGGACACGGACCGTTCCACCGCCCGCCCGCTCTCCTCCTGCATGCGCACCACCAGCTTTGCCGTTTGTGGCCGGGTAGTCGCGGCGAGTTCGTCAAGTTCGATGTCGAATGAGCCAACGCCACCGGCATCGAGCACACCAGCGCTGCCTATCGGAAAACGCTGGGCGGACACGCTTTCCTCGCTGTCCAGGCCGAACAGGTAGCCGGCAAATCCGGTCCGCTCCCGCTTCGTGCTGACTACAACCTCGCCCGACAGGGCAAGACCGGCCGCCGGTGCACCGTAAAGATATCGCCCCTCGATCTTCACCGGTGTCGCCTGTTCGGCGGAAATCCGGTCGCCGGCGACCGTGATCGCAAAATCGGTGCGCTCGGGCAGGAAATCCTCCACCAGAAAGCGTGTTTCGGCGACCGGGCCCGCCTTCGGATCAGTAAACACCTGCAACTGCCACGTGCCATGCTTGGCGTTTTGCGCAAGCGGCAATTGCAATGCGTATCCGCCCAGTGAATTTTCGGCAGCGTCGACCAGACGCCGGTCCTCGGCACCATCAGGCCGTTTGAAGACAAAGGTCAGCGGCAATCCGGTTATGGCATTGGCCGACGGATCGCGCGCCAGTGCCGCGACATGAACCGTCTCGCCCGCCCGGTAGATACCGCGCTCTGTCCAGGCGTGGACGTCGACGCCGGTGGGCATGTCGCGGCCGGTTACTCCGCGGTCGGAAAAGTCGAACCCCGGCCTTTCGATATCGAGAAAGACAAAATCGTCGGCCCCGCGCTTGGCGGAAATCGCCGTTGCGGCTCCGCCTCCGGTGCCGCGCGTCAGCCCGGCATCGAATACCAGCTGACCCTGTTCATCGGTGGTGCCCGTTCCAAGCACGTCGTTATTGCGGGCAATCAGGGTGACGTCGACACCGCCAAGAGGTTTTGCGGTGGTAAGCGAGCGCGTCGACACGCGCAGGCCTGCGCTGCCGCTGAAAGTGGTCAGCCCGATATCCGAAATCACGAACCACTGGGTGGCGATGGTATAGTCGTTGCCGCTGGCCGGTCTTGCTGTCAGCACATAAACACCGGGTTTGCGCTCGGGCAGCGCTTCGTCGACGGGGATCGACGTGACGACATCCTGGTTCAGCTCCGGCTTGATATCGATGGATCCTGTCCACACGCTTTGACCGAAACTGTCCGAAAGCGAACCCACCTCATAGGTTTCCAGCTGCGATAGGAACTGCGATCCCTGAAGCAATTGCGCAAGCGCCCGTTCGCCGACACGGTACAGTTCCAGCTTCGCCTCGTTGGTATTCACGGTAACCAGCGGAATCCCCCGGCGCGCCGTATAGGGAAGGACGAAATTGCTGCCGGTAAAACGCACCGCCGGCGACCGGTCGCGCACATAGATATCGAGATTGACATCGGCGTTGAGTGCCTCGTGCACCGCCGAAGGCAGGCCGCGGCGCAGGCCAATATGCACTTTCTGGCCGTGACGCACGCCATCGATACAGATCTGCTTGTCGCTGACATCCAGCGCCTCGACGGCAACATTGTCGCGGCTGACAAAATTTTCGTAGCCATCCGAATCCTTCTTCAGTTTCTCCGAAAACTGGACACAGATGCGCGGATTGAGGCTTTCCGAATCCACGGTATGGTTGACGACCCTGAAGCCGTGCGTGGCACGCAAATCAATGAAAGCAGCGCGCTCCCCGGCGTCGTCATTCAGTGCCAGGCTCTGTTCATAGGCGGACAGGGCGTTCCGGTACTGCCGGTTGACAGCAAGCGCTTTTGCGATCTGCGCAAGGGCCGCCGCGCGAACCGTCGCGGTCCGCGACAGTCTGTAACTGTTCAGGGCCGCCGATAACGCAATTCTGCGGTAAAGCGAACGCTCGTTTGTGTCGCTTTCCTGATGGATGCGTGCGGCCGTGGAAAGCTCGATCCAGATTCCCGGATCATCGGGTTCGATTTTCGCGGCAGCGGAATACTTGTCGGCGGCAGACTTCGCCGAACCGGCAGCAAGGTCCTGCCTGGCACCTGAACGCAATGCACCGAAACCGAGATCAGTTCCCGAAGCCCGGGACTGCAGAAGTTTTTTGCGAAAACGTTCGGCTTCGTCGTCGTACCGGTCCTGGATGAATGCAAGCTTTTTTGCAGCGCCCAGATCCGGTTCGGAACCTGCGCCAACGACGCGCCCGGCAATGGCTCCGGCAAACGGTTTCAGTTCGCTGAAATCCGATTTGAGAAAACAGTAGCGCGCCGATACATTGTAGGTAAACGCCTTGCAGGCAAGGTTTTCCAGACACCCCGCCTTGCACTGCTCAAGTGTTACATCCTGGCGGGTTTCCAGATCGAACCCGAAATAGTCGCTGTCGTTGTGGATGATGATCGACTGACGCCCGTTGGCCGGATCACTGCTTTGTGCCGATGCCGGCAGAACGGACGATACAGTCAGTGTTGCAAATGCGAGGGCGAGCAGCAGATTCCGTATCATCAGTTTTCCTCCAGCTTCCGGGCCACAATCGGGGTCAACAAATGTGGCGCTTTAGGGGCCTTTGTCACTGTATAGCCACCAGCAAGCGAAAGTCCCGGGAAAAAAGCGGCAATGCATTCGCACGAACATTTCCCGGTCAAACCCTAGGGTCCGCTGCCCCGGTTCATCATCACGCGCAACACGATCGATGCCATTGCGGTATTTGCCAATGCCATCAGGACGAGCGCCGAGAAAAGGTAACGTCCTACGGGATCGGACGTCGCCCCGTTGATCAGGCCCGCCTCCAGTGCAATCGATATCACCACGATCATGATCTCTCCGCGCGGCGCCAGCCCGACTCCGACAATTGCCGAATCGCGCGCCGAAAATCCGGTAAGTCTTGCCGCGATACCGCCACCCGCAACCTTCGCTGCAAATGCGGCAACCGTGAGAATGATCAGGAATACCGGGATCTTCACGATCGCGGCCAGGTCTGCCTGCAATCCGATCCAGGCAAAAAACAGAGGTCCGAGCACGCCTGCGGTCAATGCGTTGAGCATCAGGCGCATACTCTTGTAGGGCCTGTCGCCGACACGCGAGCGTTCGAAAAACAGGCCGGCCATGAACGCCCCCACCGCCCAGTGCAATCCGAGCAGTTCGGCGAGGAACCCGTATGCCAGTGCCACCGCTATCAGGGCGCTGAACTCGATCGATGCGGCCTGCATGTTCTTTATCCGCTTGCTGATATGCGGATAGACATGGACGCCAAGCAAACCCGTTATCGTAAAGAACACTCCAACCTTGCCGAGCAGGACAACAAACGGCAACAGCCCGGGCAATTCGCCCGTGGCGATC
The DNA here is from genome assembly GCA_024645155.1 of Phyllobacteriaceae bacterium. Classification (GTDB taxonomy): domain Bacteria; phylum Pseudomonadota; class Alphaproteobacteria; order Rhizobiales; family Rhizobiaceae; genus JAHEGF01. Next base: position 6,006 of record JAHEGF010000118.1, read on the forward strand.
ATCGATCCGAGCAGCGCAAGCAGAAACAGGCCGAGTATGTCATCGAACAGTGCCGCCGTTATCAGGACCCTGCCCGGCTCCGAACCGATTATCCCGAATTCCTGCAGGATCCTGGCGGATGCCGCGATTGCCGAAATCGAAATGGCAACGCCGATCAGGATTGCCTGGACCGTGCGCATCGGACTGTCGGGCAGGAAAATGAAGCCGAGTGCGAGACCTACGGCAATTGGCAGGATCATGCCGCCGACGGCAACGACAAGGGATTTGCGCGCATCGTGCAGAGTTTCCGACAGCTGCATTTCGACACCCGCCATCAGCAGCAGGAAGAAAATCCCGAGATCTGCCACCTGTCTCAAGGCCTCGCTTGACGGAAGCGACGCGGCAAAGGACTGGTGCGGACCGGCAAAATTCGCACTGATGACCAGCAGCATGCCCGCCATCATCTCGCCCACGGCCGACGGCAGGCCCATGCGTTCGGCAATTTCGCCCGAAACACGCGCCGAAAGCAGCAGGACCAAAAGCGCACCGATGACTTCCATTGCTCCTCCAGGTAGGCGGCGCTGCCAAGGATGCGACCATAGCGTTATTCGCCCGGCGAAAATTTGCGGCATGTCAATTCGAACCGATGTCGCGCAAATGCCCCGGGAGATGTTACAGCCGCGCTGGCGACAGCGCATCGACAATCGGTTCGGGAAGCCCGGGTGCCCGCCCGAGGCAAAAGTCCGCACACAGGTGCGCCAGCGCCGGTGCCGTTTGCACACCGTAGCCGCCTTGCCCCGCCAACCAGAAAAACCCTTCCGCATCGGTTGCAAAGCCGCAAACCGGCGTCCGGTCGCCGACAAAGCTGCGCAGTCCCGCCCAACTGGTTTCAACACGGGTGACGGGAAATGTCACCATGTTCTCAAAACGGTGAATACCCTCTGCCAGTACCATGTCGTCGGCCCAGGCATCATGCGGTTCGACCGGATCCTCGTCGGCCGGCGAAACCATCAGCTTGCCTGCTTCCGGTTTTGCATACCAGTTTTCGGACGCACCGAGCATCATCGGCCAGCCGCCAACCTGATGGCCGGATGGCGCGGGGATCAGGGCCGCCGAACGGCGCAGCGCCTGCAAGCCGGTTGTCCGCACCCCGGCCATGATCGCCACCTGGTCGGCCCAAGCACCAGCAGCGTTGATCACGACTGGCGCGCAATATTCCCCTCCGCGCGTTGTCACCCGCCACGTCTTGCCGTCCCTGCGGATACCCGTTGCCGCAGCATCGGTAACGATCGTGCCTCCATTGGCCCGCAACTGACGCGCCAGGCCTTGCAGGAACCGGTCTACATCGATGTCGCTTGGCGCTGCCTCATAGGCTGCGGCGGCTATGGCGCTTTCGTTAAGCACGGGAACCATCTGCGCTGCGGCCGAAACCGCGATGAGTTCGACCCCGTCCGCGCCGGCGGCATGATCTTCCAGCCCCGCCCTTTCGTTTTCGCTGGCAAGCGTCAGCAATCCGCGCGGCGACAGCAGGCTGCTATCGGATACGCCGGCCGGCTCCGACAGGAACGGCAGGGAAGCAGCGCTGAGAGCGCGAATTGTCGGCTTGCCGTAATTGGGCGCGAAAATTGCCGCCGACCGGCCGGTCGCGTGATAGCCGATCGCGGTTTCTGCCTCCACTACCGTAACCGCCGCATCATTCGACAGGAACGATGCCGCGCTGACACCGGCAATACCGCCGCCTATGACAAGTATGTCGCTGGATTGCATCAAGCCTGCCCGAACCCGGTAAGGAAACTTTCCAGATTGAGGCCGAGTTCATCACTGAGGTAACCACCCTCCTGAACCAGCAGGACCGGAAGCCCGCATGCCGCAATCGCGCTGCCTATCGAGGCGAACCCGGGGGTCGTGATCGCCAGTCCCTTCAGCGGATCGTTTTCATGGGCGTCAAGACCAAGGGCGACGACAAGGACATCGGCGCCGAAGGAGGTGACGCGCTCAAGTGCGGTTTCAAGCGTTTGCATGTAGGCGCTGTCGCCGGTTCCGCGATCAAGCGGCAGGTTGAGATTGTAGCCAAGTCCATCGCCTTCTCCGCGTTCTGCCCCATGCCCCCAGAAAAACGGGTAGAAGCGCGCCGGATCGGCATGGATGGAAACGGTCAGGACATCGCTGCGCCGGTAAAAGATGCCCTGCGTGCCATTGCCGTGGTGAACATCGACATCGAGGATGGCCGGACGCAACCCCTTGCCGAGCAGGAATTGGGCCGCGATTGCCGAATTGCTGAGAAAGCAGAAGCCGCCTGCCATGTCGGCAAATGCGTGGTGGCCGGGTGGCCTGCACAGGGCATAGGCCGCGCGTTCGCCGCCGGCGATCTCCGCGGCGCCCGAAACCGCGGTCTGCGCCGACCAGTAGGCCGAATTCCATGTCTCCTTTGAAATAGGGCATGCGGTATCGGCCTGGTGATAGCCGGCCTGCCCGACCGCCGATTGCGGATAACCGGCGCTGCGGTCCGCAGGGTGGATATTGGGTATGACTTCCGCCGATGCGCCTTCGATGCGCTGCCAGCGCTCGTGGATGGTTTGCAGGAAAACCAGGTATTCCGGAGAATGGATGGCCGCAATCGGGCCCATGCCGTGATCGCCGGGCTCTGCGAATTTGCATCCGGCCGCTTCCGCACCTTTTTTCAATATCTCGATACGCCGCGGCTGTTCAGGGTTGGGAAGGACCGTACCGCTGGAAATGAAATGCCTGGGATCGTGCAGCGCCTGGCGCTTGTCGAGTATCGCTTTCATCATCTTCCCTCCGCAACAGCCGGCTACCGGCATGACCATGAGCAGTTACCGCCGATTGCCTCTCCCGGTAAAGCCCGTGGCGTGCGTTCATCCCGCAGGACAGGCTGCAAGCGCTGCCACTTGCCGGTGCATTGTTATGTGCTAGCTTCGTCATGCCGCGATCCGCCAGTCGCAGCTTTGTATCGGGGGTTTCATTTGGAACGGAGACTGACCACTATCGTCGCCGCCGATCTGGTTGGTTATTCGCGGCTGATGGCCGCCGATGAAGAGGGCGTCATCACACGGTTCCGTGCAGCCCGTTCAAAAATTGTCGATCCGGAACTGAAATCGGGCGGGGGCCGGATTATCAAGACAATGGGTGACGGGCTGCTGGTGGAATTTTCTTCGCCCGTTGATGCGGTCCGCACATCGCTCGCGATCCAGCGGGCGATGGTGAAAGATCAGGCAGACACGCCGGAAAGCGAGAAGCTCAGGTTTCGTATCGGTATCAATCTTGGCGATGTGGTCATCGACGGCGAAGACATTCTGGGAGATGGTGTCAATGTCGCCGCCCGGCTTGAAAGCCTCGCACCCGCAGGTGGCATTTGCATTTCACGCACTGTCCACGACCAGATTCATGGAAAAACAGACGCCCCCCTGGTCAGCCTTGGCCCGCAACAGGTCAAGAACATTCCCAATCCCGTCGAGACTTGGCGCGTAGAGATCGACGGGGTCAGCCCGGAGAAAACGGCGCGCGAAACCGCCGAGCGCCCTTCGATTGCCGTTCTGCCGTTCGACAACATGTCATCAGACCCCGAGCAGGAATTCCTCGCCGATGGCATTGTCGAGGACGTGATTACCGAATTGTCGCGGTTCCGTTCACTGTTT
>JAHEGF010000119.1 GCA_024645155.1 Phyllobacteriaceae bacterium
CGGTTCCTTGTCGGCGCACCGATGCGCAATCTGCGATCCATCAGCGACATTGAGCCGCCAGCCATCATTACCAAAGCACCAAGCCAGATCAGGGTAACCATAGGTTTCCACCAGGCGCGCACGACGATGCCGCCGCCGTCCACGGGATCCCCCAGCGAAACGTAGACCTGGCTGAAACCGATCGTTTCTATCCCCGCTTCGGTTGTGGGCATCTGGCGCGCAGTGTACAGGCGTTTGGCGGAAACGATCGTGCTTTGGACATGTCCGTCACCGTCCAGAAGTGAAAATTTTGCCTGGTCCTCGGTGAAATTCGGGCCGGAAAACGGTTCGAGAGCATCATAGCGCAATGTATATCGTCCGATCTCAATACTTTCCGACTGCCGCATCACCTGAATGTGCTCCGTCTGAAAAGCGGCAACCGATACAATTCCCACAAGGCTGACACCCAAACCGAAATGCGCAAGCGAGGTACCCTTGACCGATCGCGGCAGACCAATAAAGCGGCGCAATGCAACCGGAAGACCGACCGAACCTACGCCTGATTTGAACGCAAGATCAGTCAGTGCCCCGGCAAACAGCCAAAACGCCAAGGCAATGCCGAGAGCCGCAAGAACCGCCGTTCTGTCGACAAAAACCAGGACAAAAAGGGCCGCCGCAAGCGCAATCGCGAAGGCGATCATCAACCTCTGTCCGACAGCAAAAATGTCTGCCCGTTTCCAGGCAAGAAGCGGGCCGAAGGGAACGGCAAACAACAACGGTAATACCAGCGGGCCAAAAGTCAGGTTGAAAAAAGGAGCTCCCACGGAAATTTTCTCCCCTGTCAACACTTCAAGAACAAGCGGGTAAAGGGTTCCGATCAGGACTGTCGCCGTCGCAGTCGTCAGAAACAGATTGTTGAGGACAAGTGCACCTTCACGCGAAACCGGCTGAAACAGGCCACCGCCGGCAAGTGTCGACACACGTGCGGCAAACAAGGTCAGAGATCCACCGATAAAGATGATGAGCAGCGCCAGGATGAACAGGCCGCGCCCCGGGTCGCTGGCAAATGCGTGAACGGATGTCAGAACACCTGAACGTACCAAAAACGCGCCAAGCAGCGACAGAGAGAAAGTCAGGATCGCCAGCAGGATGGTCCAGATCTTGAGTGCTGAACGCTTCTCCATCACGATTGCCGAGTGCAGCAGTGCCGTACCGGCCAGCCAGGGCATGAAGGATGCGTTTTCCACCGGATCCCAAAACCAGAATCCGCCCCAACCCAACTCGTAGTAGGCCCAGTAAGATCCCATAGCGATTCCGCCGGTTAGAAACACCCAGGCTGTCAGCGCCCAAGGGCGTACCCATCGCGCCCAGGCTGCATCAATTCGGCCTTCCAGCAGTGCTGCCACCGCGAATGAAAAACACACTGAAAATCCGACATAACCGAGATAGAGCAGCGGCGGGTGGATTGCCAAACCGACGTCCTGGAGTATCGGGTTCAGATCGCGCCCTTCCACCGGGGCGGGTACCAGGCGTGCGAAGGGATTGGAGGTGGCAAGGACAAACAACGAGAACGCCGCACCCATCACCCCTTGAACACCCAGGACATTGGCGCGAAGTCGTGGAGGAAGGTTTCGCCCGAACAATGCCACCAGCGCACCAAACAGCGTGACTATCAGGACCCACAAAAGCATGGAGCCTTCATGGTTCCCCCATGTGCCGGTGATCTTGAACAGCAGGGGCTTTTGGGAATGCGAATTCTCGAAAACGTTTTGAACCGAGAAATCGGAAGAGACATATGCCGATACAAGTGCGGCAAACGATAATGCGACCAGCATGCATACCGTGACGGCCAAGGGTTGTGCAGTGGCCATCAACCGCTGGTCGGAGCGGCGCGCGCCCACCAACGGGACCACCGCCTGCACCAGCGATGCGGCAAATGCCAATACAAGAGCAAAGTGCCCGATTTCATTCATTGCCGGCACCCGGTTTCTAAATATCTGGCGCATTGGCTTCGCACCCACTGGATTGCCAACATACGGTGTGCGGCCATCTATTTGTCTCCCTGCCAGACACCCTGTTTCTTCAGGCTGTCTGCGACTTCCTTTGGCATGTAGTTTTCATCATGTTTTGCAAGCACTGTGTCGGCAATGAACACGCCGCCGTCGGCGAATGCGCCCTCGGCGATGACACCCTGGCCCTCGCGGAACAGGTCCGGCAAGATGCCGCTGTATGTGACCGTCACGGAGTGGGATGTGTCGGTAACTTTGAAAGTTGCTCCAACGCCATCTCCTCTAGACACCGAACCTTCCTCTACCAGTCCGCCTAGCCGCAGGCGCTGACCCGGCGCCAGATTCATCGCCTGAACATCGCTTGGGGACCGGAAAAACACGATCTCCTGGTTCAGTGCAAACAGAACCAGTGCCACCGCGGCTGACAGGAAGCCGAGCGCACCTGCGATAATCACAAGTCTTTTCTGCTTTCGGGTCACATCTTATTCCTGATCACTGGGCACTCTTTTCGATACCGACTGTTTGTGCAAACTGCTCCAGTTCCCGGGCAATTTCGCTGCCCTTGCCAAGAGCCTCGCGAGCCCTTTCCAGGGCGCTGGCTGCCTCAGCCGGTTTATTCAAGACCATATAGGAACGCAACAACCGCTTCCAACCTTCAATGTCGTTTGGGTTTTCACGTAGTTTTTCGTCAAGGCCGGCAACCATGGATTCGATAAATGCCTGCCGGTCATTCTTGTCGAGCGAGGCGGCAGCTTCAACATCTTCGCGGCTGGGACCGGGATTGACCTTTGCCGTCTGATTTCGGGCAAGGCGGGCGCGCGATTGTTCAGCGGCTTCGAGCACCGCCCGTTTGAGCGGGCTGTCATTGGCAAGATCCTTTGCAAGATTGTCCCATAATGCGATTGCCGCAGTAAGGTCGCCTTTTTGGGCCCGTGCAGTAGCGATGTAAAAACGTGCTCGCGGTTCGCCGGGTTCCTGGGCAAGGGAGCGCTCGAAGGCGTTCAGCGCGTCCGGTGTAACCAGCCCGCCGGATTTGCCCACCAGCGCTTCTCCCAGTCCGGATTCGCGACTTCCGGTCGGACCGCCAAGCCGAATGGCATTACCGTAAGCGATAATGGAATCGTCAAAGCGGCCGGTGGCAATGTAGATCGGACCCAGCACGTCCCATCCGCGAACATCGCCGGGATTTTCCTTAAGCTGCCTTTCGGCTCGCGCAATCAATTCGGCGATCGAACTGGCCGCCGGGGCGCGGGCAAGGCGTTCCTGCAGCGGTTGGTCCGGTTCGCCGGGTGATCCCAATATTGCATAACCGCCCCAACCGACCAATGGGATTGCGAGAATGGCGGCAATGGCAATACCCATTGACTTCGTTTTGTTCGTAGATTCGTAAACTGGTTGAGATTTGCGCAGTTCGGCGTCAGCATTGATGAGCCGCCGGGCGATTTCGACGCGTGCAAGTTCGGCCTGATCCTTGTCGATTACGCCCCGCTCAATATCCCTGTCCAGTTCGTCAAGCTGATCACGATAGACCTCAGCGTCAAAGGCGCTGTCATCCTTTTCCTCGGACCGGGTCCGCAACAACGGCAAAAGCACCGCAAGCAATGATGCCGCCGTCAACGCGATGGAAACGAACCAGAAAGTCATTGTGCCTCGATTACGGCCGATTGGCTTTATGCAAACCGCCAGCGAACATGGCGATCAAGCAGGATGGTGATAGACCAGCATTGACCTCTGTCAATTCACTTCCGATCAAATCAGGGGCGTCCAGCTTCCGTCAGGATTGCGGCAGGCCGTTCCGCGCACAACGCTAGGCACGCCTGAACCGGTCAATGTGTGGCTGTAGGGGCGGCAATCTTGAGCACCTACGCGGTAAGGCTGTGCTGCGAGAACCTCGCCAGAACGGCCTGACCAGAGGTTACGCCACTTGACCGGATCGCCGGTTGTTCCATATTCCAGCGCCCGGTACTCGGCTTCCAGAGCCATTTTCCGTTCGCCGGAACTTAATTGTGCATCGGTGATTGTGCCGATGAGGCCATCGCCAAGCACTTCCACCAGTTGTGGATTAACGGACCCCAGAGCGGCGCCAGACTGCTGTCTGTTAGCGCCGGTCGATGCGCATCCCGCCAACGTCACGATGCCGATCAGCACCAACAGATTTACCACATATCTCATGTACCAGTCCCTATCCTGGATGCCTGAAACACACGCCTGTACCGTGGCTCTGCATTTAGGCAGTTCGGCGGCAGGATCAAATTTAACCGAATACCTTGCTTAGTTCCCGCGAACGCTACCAGAACGCGGTCAGTAAAAAAAAGCGCCTTCGGCTCCCTATCCAGCGCGTTTCAACGTCACAATTGCAGCAAGTCCACCCAACGCGCTTCGCGACAGTTTCAGTTTTCCACCGTATTCTGTAACAAGATCAGTGACGATTGCCAGCCCCAAACCGGTGCCCGGAGTCGCCTCGTCCAAGCGGCGCCCGCGCTTGACCGCCTCGCGCGCCTGCTCTTCAGGAATTCCCGGACCATCGTCGGCGATCATGATTTCCAGCACAGGGTGCTGTGTATCGGTACTTGCGGACCTGGCGCTGACCAATACCCGTGATCTTGCCCATTTGGCTGCGTTTTCGAGGAGATTGCCAATTATTTCCTCGAAGTCCTCCTTTTCGCCGGCAAAGTACAATTCCTCCGCCGGCACTTCGAAATCGACCATAACATTCTGCTTCAGTTTGCCTATAACCCGAACCATTCTGCGGAGTGCATCAACAGCATCCGTGCGATGCGCCAGGGTGTTGCGCTGGGCTGCAATGCGCGCCCGTTGCAGGTAATGATCAATCTGGGTCTGCATGGCACGAGCCTGTTCGGCCACCAATTTGCCCCGTGCCCCGCCCATGGCGCTGCTCTCGTTGGTAAGCACCGCCAATGGTGTTTTCAGGGAGTGGGCAAGGTTGCCAACCTGTGTTCGAGAGCGCTCAACGATGCTTCGGTTGCTCTCAATCAATGCGTTCAGTTCATTGATCAGCGGTTTGACTTCATCGGGGAATTTTCCATCCAGGCGATCCGCCTCGCCGGAACGGATGGCGGTCAAGGCACCGCGAACGCGATCCAGCGGTCGCAAGCCGAAAAGGATCGCGATCGCGTTGATCGCGATCATACCGATGCCAAGCAAGGCGAGAAAAAAGTTGAGCTGGCGGCTGAATGCCGTGATTTCAGCTTCCAGCTCGGTCCGGTTTCCCATGACCCGGAAGCGGGCCACGCCATTGGCATCATCCAGGAAGAATTCGCTTTCAACGACCTGTAGCTCTTCCTGTGCCAGACCGGTTGCCCGATAGGTTCGTCGGTATTCGCTGTCAAAAGGGACATCTTGCGGTGCCGGAGCGGCAAGCTCTGCGGTCATCGAAAGGGATCTGATCTGTCCCTTGATATCTCCGGATACCGGCTGAACTTCCCAGTACCAGCCGGACTCCGGCACCGTGTAACGGAAGTCACCAAGGTCGGGGGTGCCCTCAAGCGTGCCTGCTGAATCCACTCCTGCGGATCCGATAAGGTTGAACAGATGAGCAGAAAGCAGATGTGAAAAATTTCGCTCGCTGGCATCGCGATACAGCGAAGAAATCAAGGTGGCAATCGCCACCAGCGCAACAATGGCGAGGATTGTTGAGAACGATATTACCCGAAGGGCCAGCGAGTTCGGGCCAAAAACGCTTCGCAGCTCAGTCAACCCGCAACCCGCAACTTGTCGAGCCCTGGCTCATTCGGCGGGCTCCTGCAGCCGATAGCCCATACCACGAACAGTCTCGATCAGATCGATGCCCAATTTCTTGCGCAATCGCCCGACAAACACTTCGATCGTGTTGGAATCGCGGTCGAAATCCTGATCGTACAAATGTTCCACCAACTCCGTCCGGGAAATCACCTTTCCAATATGATGCATCAGGTAAGCAAGAAGCCGGAACTCAAGAGATGTTAGTTTTACCGGCGCGCCATTGACATCAACCTTGGACGATTTGGTATCCAAACGCAGCGGCCCGCACATGATTTCGGAAGATGCGTGGCCGGCGGCCCGGCGAATGAGCGCCCTGAGCCTCGCCAGCACCTCCTCGATATGAAATGGCTTGGTCACATAATCATCGGCTCCGGCGTCAATACCCGAAACCTTGTCGCTCCAGCGATCTCGCGCGGTAAGCATCAGCACAGGCATCTTATGGCCATCCTGGCGCCATCGTTCCAGGACGCTCACGCCGTCCATTTGCGGAAGACCGATATCGAGGATTACGGCATCATATGGCTCTGTATCCCCGAGAAAATGACCTTCTTCACCGTCAAATGCCGAGTCGGTCACGTAACCCGCATCCGCCAGGGCTTCGGTTAGCTGGCGGTTGAGATTTTTATCGTCTTCAACAACGAGAATACGCATGGACGTCCCTTTCCAGCAAACATTCAAGCCTGCAATTTTCCCGGCTCGACGAATGAGAATCCAAGCTTAGAATAATTCCCGCTATTGGGGTACGACAAATTCCGCGCGGCGCGGCCGCTTTCCGTCCTTGCCCGGCACCAAAACCACAATGATGCACACATTGTTGCCTTTCACCGTCTTGGGCGTGGCCTTGGCCAGCGTCCCGCCTACCTGGCTGGCCTTGGCCTGTCCGATGGCATGGCAGTCAGCGCTGACGGTCCTTGCAACCGAGTGCAAGGACGGTTTGGTCAAAGGCAGGCTGCCAGCCATTGCGGCACTTGGTACCACAAACAGGAACGCCATTACGGTGATCAGTATTCTCTTCATCTTCTAGGATGTATCCGGTTGGGCCTGAACAGCACATGAACGCAATTGAGAAAATTTGCCCGATTCAGGCGATTTTGTTCGCCCGAAATTAGTGATGTGCCGGCAATCTACCCAATACTTTCCGTTGCGTAAACCCGGCCGAATATCGCAACCAGCCCGGAAATGGCTGTAATTGCCTGCAATACGGTCTCGGTCAGGGCGGAATTATCGATAATTCCGGTTGGCAGCCCGAACAAGCCGCCTGCTGCGGTGCATATCGTGATGATCGATGCCCAGATTGTTTTCGACAAGTACCATGGCTTGGTGTCCATCATTTTTGGCTCCTTTGTTGATGATCAAATGGTGACAGTATGCGATGCCGCCTGTCCGGGGCCGATTGCAGCGCTCATTTGGCGGACCTGGACATCAATTGTCGTTTCGGCCGACCCAAAATCAGCCAATTGTTCGGCTGCGGAGTATACCCATTGGGCAACGGTGGTGTTTGCCGTTCTGACGGATTGCCCGTCGCTTACCACGTCCACAATGTAGGCTTCTGTCTCCTCGCCCAGCGGAATTTCGGCTGGCAACCAGGTGTCTGCGCCAGTTCGACTTCTCCGGATCCAGTCAAACACCAACGTGCCGTCTGCCTGTTTTTCTGCACGCAAATGAACGGGCGCGTATGGAAGCAGCGCGCGCAGGCCGCCAGCAGCGGCAAGGTGTGCAGCAGATGAAGGCAAAGCCAGGCCATATTCAGCTTCGATCCTGAAATTTAGCAGCAATCCGATTTCCGCACTTGTGAGACCGGCGCTGACGATTGTGTCATCTAGCAACACAAATGGCGAACCGGCCGCCGCGCCCGAAAGCGCACCGTTTTCAGTGCCTAGCTGACCGCGCAACAGGACGTCCAATTGCCAGATCCCCGCGCCAATCTCCTCGGCCCGTTCAAACTGCAACACCTCCCACACATCATTGTTTGCGCGGATTGCGCACAGATTGCCGCCATTCAGAAGCTGTAGCCTCGTGACGCTTGCAAACTCACCATCATGCGCCGCAACGCGGATTTTGCCGTTAAGATCAATGCGCCCGGAACGACCCGACTCCAGCGGAAGTTCAAGGTGACCAATCGTTGCCGGTTGATCGGCTACCGAACGGGCCGTGAACCCGGTATCTTCGGGAGAAACAGAAATCGTGTGAGACTGCCAGGGCTTTCTCCAAACTGCGGCCTTCAGCTGGTTTTCCGGCCGATTTTCCGAAGTAAACAACGGCAAATCAAGGAGATAGACAAGCGGTGCCGTCTCGGCAGGCGGACTGTCGCCCGGAACAGCTGGAAGCCCGCGCAAATCCGGAACTGCCGGCATACGCTCTATGCGCCTTGCGGTGACTCGCCGATAGGAACCTTCCTCGATATCAATTACTTCAAACTGTTTCCCTGGAAACCTGTCCAATGAAACCGCAGATCCTGGCGCAATGCCTTCAGTACCTGCCGGAACGCCAAATATGACGCGTGTGCGGCCAAGGGACTGGCGCTGGCGATAGGCGGCAAGCAACGATTCCGCTGCACCCTGCTCGATCAGTACTGGCAGCGACAGAAGTGTCTGCTTGCGGGTTCCAGTATCGGCAACACCGGCATAGGTAAGCGCAGACTGGTAGTCGCGCATGGGGTCAATGTGCGAGAGGCCTATCTCGCCTGAAGTCTCGTTTGCTGCAATCCGCTCGATTTCGACATGCGGCATGTCGTCCCGAGAAACCATTTCTGTGATCTGGCGCACATCAGCGTGGCCGGTGCCCGAGTTGTCAAATTCAATAAGACCATCATCCGTTTCTGTCGCATTTATTCCAAACAGTTCGACCAGCGGTTCCAGTGCCAATCTGGCCGATTGCGGATTTTCAAGGACATATCCGGTGAGAAATCCGTCAACCCTGGCAGCACGGACGCCCTGGTGCCCGAAATCGGTGGCAATCGCTTCGATAAGATCGCCAAGATCGGCGGCAGATAGCCGTCCATTCAACCAGTGACCGACATACCAGTTGTCACCATCGGCCCATGCGTCGCGATCCAGCGGAAATGCGGGAAACGGGCGGGTGTCCCAAGCCCAAAGGAAGATGCGGGACGGATCAAGCATCCGCCCGGCATAAATGTCGGATTGCGGATTTAGCGCGGCAACAAATCCGCTGCCGGTGCTGTCCCAGCTGCTCAGATGGGCATCAATGAAACGGCGTTGGGCGAGATCGCTGCGTCCGCCATTTGAGAAATGCGGTGTTGCGGATTCCGCAGACTTCGAGTCCGAAAATACATTGGGCTGGTTCGGTCCCTTGTCGATGGCGGGGCAACCCAACTCGGTAAACCAGACCGGCTTGGAGCGCGGTACCCAAGCGGTCGGCTGGGAAGTCTCAATGCCCGCCGGCCGGTCATAGTGTTCGTTTTCCCACCATTGCGCGATATCCTTGTAGCGGAAAACCCATGGTTTGCCATAAGCACCGTCGGTGATCCCGGATCGCGCTCTTTGATTACGATCTGCCGCGGTTGCGTAATACCAGTCGTAACCTTCGCCCGTGTTGAGTGACCCGATCAAACCGGCGCGATCGTACGGTATTACGAATCCATCGGGATTTCCGGCCTGATAGTCACCATCGCGCCAGTCGGAAATCGGCATATAGTTGTCGATGCCTACGGCGTCGATATCGGCGCAGCTCCACAACGGATCAAGATGAAACAAAACATCGCCGGTGCCATCTTGCGGGTGATAGCCGAAATACTCCGACCAGTCGGCGCCGTAAGATACAAGTGTACCGGCTCCTAACACTGTTTTGATGTCTGATGCAAAGGCAACAAGTTGATCGACAAACGGGAATGATGCCGGGCCATCCCTGACAATC
>JAHEGF010000120.1 GCA_024645155.1 Phyllobacteriaceae bacterium
ATCCCTGGTTGCCGAACTTTGATCTGCGCTGCCTGGGCCGCAAATCGGTTCGCCTTATATTGCCGCCCGCCATGTCATTTCCGGCTTGGAAGCTCACCTGATCCGGCTGTGATCAGACCGTAGCACCGCGCACCCAATCAGACCGGTGTCGGGTAGATTCCAAACAGCCGAAGAACAGCACCATCACGACCGAGAACCTGAAAAATGCTGTAAAAGCAGCAATTCCCCATGCGTTCCTCATGAAATCCACAGATTTCGGTCAAGCATCCCCGATCGAAACGTGCGATTGTTGTGTCACTTCAAATGCTGCTCCAACAGATAAGGATGGTCCGATGAGTGTCGCAGAACTAGGACAGACAAACAGCCAAAATGATACACCCTTTGTCGAATTCTGGAACGATGTGCTTGCTCCGAAATTCATCCGTTTCAAGCACGTGCTTGTCGACGGACTGACCCGTCACAGCGATGCCATTTTCCCCAACCTGCCGGTCAGACACGGCGATCGCGTTCTTGATGTCGGCTGCGGCTTTGGCGACACCGCAATAAAGCTCGCCGATATTGTCGGGCCGGACGGCAGTGTTGTCGGCATCGATTGTTGCGATGCATTTCTCGATTATGCCCGCCGGGACGCGGCAGCTCGCGGAATAAAAAATGCCAGCTTCGAACGCGGCGACGCCGAAATCGCCCTTCCGTCCCGTGACTTCGATTTTGTCTTTGCCCGCTTCGGCACCATGTTTTTTGCCAATCCGGTGGCCGGCCTCCGCAATATGCGCAGCGCGCTGCGTCCCGGCGGGAGGATGGTTCATATTGTCTGGCGCAACCGGGTCGACAATCCCTGGCTTTCAATGGCGAAGGATGTCGTCTTGCGTTTCCTGCCGGAGCCCGGCGATGACGCGCTGACGTGCGGCCCCGGGCCGTTCTCCATGTCGAACGAGGACACCGTGCGCAAGATGATGGAAGTCGCCGGTTATGAGGATATCCGTTTTGAACGCGTCGATGCACCCGTGCTGGTCGGCAATGATGTCCGCGACGCCATCGAATTCCAGCTCGCAATTGGTCCGGCCGGAGAGGTGTTTCGTGAAGCCGGGGAGGAAGCCAATGAAAAACGCGGTGTAATCGAAGCAGCGTTGGCCGACGCGATCAGCAAACAGGCAAAAGCCGACGGCGGAATTGTCATGGACAGTTCTTCCTGGGTCATTAGCGCAAGAAATCCACTGAACTAGGGAGGCAATGAAATGAGCGCGAAGGAAGCAAAACAGCTGACATTCGACAAACCGGGTAACGGCCGCGTCTATGACAGTATTCTGGAGACCATCGGCAACACTCCGCTTGTGCGGATAGGCAAGCTGGCCAATGAAGCCGGTTGCAAGGGGGAAGTCCTGGCAAAACTGGAATTCTTCAATCCGCTTTCAAGCGTCAAGGATCGCATTGCAGTGTCGATGATCGAGGCGATGGAAGCCGATGGTGCGATCGGACCGGGCAGCGTGATCGTAGAACCCACTTCAGGCAATACCGGGATCGGACTGGCTTTTGTGTGCGCGGCAAAAGGATATCGCTGCATCCTGACAATGCCCGACAGTTTTTCCGTTGAACGTAGAAAACTGATGCGATTTCTCGGCGCCGAACTGGCGCTGACGCCAAAGGAACTGGGCATCAACGGTGCCATCGAAAAGGCAAATGAAATAATCGCCGAAATTGACGGCGCTGTCATGCCATGGCAATTTGGGCATCCGGCCAATCCGGAAATTCACCGCCGCACCACGGCAGAGGAAATCTGGCTGGATACAAACGGGGTGGTCGATGCGGTCGTGCTCGGCGTGGGAACCGGAGGAACGCTGACGGGCGTCGGGGAAATCCTCAAGAGACACAAGCCGGATTTGAAGATCATTGCGGTTGAACCTGAAAACAGTCCCGTATTGTCGGGCGGCACACACTCGCCCCACATGATCCAGGGAATAGGTGCCGGTTTTGTGCCTGACATTCTCAACACCGGGATCATTGACGAAGTCCTGCTTGTCAGCAATGAGGAAGCAATCGAAACGGCGCGGAAACTTGCGGCGGTAGAAGGAATTGCCGGAGGAATTTCGTCGGGTGCCGCTCTCGCCTGCGCCCTGCGTGTCGCCAAGCGCGGTGACATGGAAGGCAAGACGATTGTCACCATCCTGCCGAGCGGCTCGGAGCGCTATCTGTCAACTGCCTTGTTTGATGGCTATGATACCGACTGACGGCGCTCCGGGGCGGGCTCCGGGAACTAGGTGACAGGCAGGTAGAAGGCGAACTGGCAACCGCGATGGAACGAAAACTGACAACAATAGTTTCCATGGACATTGTCGGCTTCAGCCGCCTGATGGAATTTGACGAGGAAGGCACGCTCGAACACCTGAAGGAAATCCGTTCGGTTATCATCGATCCGGCGATAACCCGGAATACCGGCCGCACCGTCAAATTGATGGGTGATGGATTGCTGGCAGAGTTTTCTTCCGTGGTCGGAGCGGTTCAGTGTTCGGTCGAAGTCCTCAACGCCTTGAGTTCTCACAACGGAAACATCGGTGATGCACACAAAATCCGTTTGCGCATCGGTATTCACCTTGGCGACATTATTGTCGAAGGCGATGATATTTATGGTGATGGCGTCAACGTGGCCGCACGCCTTGAAGCCGTCGCCCCCCCGGATGGAATTGTGCTTTCCAAGCAGGTTTACGACCACGTGAGCAGCAAGATCCCGGTCCGGTTTGTATCGCTGGGAGAACTGACGGTTAAAAACATCAGCCGCCCGATTGACGCATACAAGATCGAACTGGATACGGCACAGAACGAAAATGTCATCAGGTTTGGTGAGTACGAGGTCGATATCCCCCTCTATGAATTGCGCGAATCCGGGCAACCTGTAGCAGTGGAGCCACAGGTCTTCGATCTGATCGTCTATCTGGCGCAGAACCCCGCCCGTACTGTTACCAAGGAAGAGATATTTGCCAAGATCTGGGGTGGCAGGATCGTGTCCGATTCGGCACTCAGCGGTCAAATCAAGGCGGCGCGCCGGGTGCTTGGCGATGACGGCTCGACGCAGCATGTGATCCGAACGGTTCATGCACGCGGTTTCAGATTTGTTGCCCCGATTGAAACAGCGGGGGCAAGTCCCCGCGCCATTGGCCAGGATCAAATCCGTGCCGGCGTTCTTGAAGCCGCCGCCCTCAAGCCGTCAGTTGCCATACTTCCCTTCCAGAACCTCAACCGCAATCCGGAGGAGGACTATTTCGCTGACGGAATCTCCGAAGACATCACCACCGCCTTGTCCAAGAACCGCTGGTTGACGGTAATTGCCCGAAATCCGGCTTTCTCATTCCGAGATTCCAGCGACAATCTGAGGACGATCGGAAAAAAACTCGGTGCCGGCTATCTGGTAACCGGCAGCGTGCGCAAGGCCGGTACGCGCGTACGTGTGACCGCGCAAGTGGTTGATTCCGATTCAGAACAAAGTGTCTGGTCGGAACGGTTTGATCGCGACATGACCGACATATTCGACCTGCAGGACGAGATCACTGAAATGATCGCGGCCCGCATCGAATCCGAACTTGGCCTGAGCGAACAACGCAAGGCAGAACGGATGCCTCGCAAAAACCGCGGCGCCTGGGATTTGTATCAGCTGGGCGTGGCCGAGTTCTACAAATTCACCCCCGAGGCAAACCTGAAATCACAGGAACTGCTCCGCAAGGCACTCGAGATTGACCCCGATTTTGCAAGCGCTCATGCACGGCTCGCTTATGCCATCGTGCTCAGCATGGTGTATTTCGATGCTGCCCCCCGGGACAAACGCATGGATGAAGCGCATCTGGCTGCCAAACGGGCCATCGAGCTCGACGACCAGGACGCCAATAGCTATTTCACACTTGGACGGGTGCATTTGGCGCGCCGCGAGTGTGATCTGGCAATCGATGCGCTGGAATACGCCGTCGAATTGAACCCCTGTCTCGCTGTGACCTATTGCGGCCTTGGTGATTCGCTTGCCTATGAAGGCCGGCTGGACGAAGCGATCGAGCAATTCGAAATTGCCATACGGCTTAGCCCGCATGATCCGTTCCGCTGGGCGTTTTTCTCCTACCGGTCACTGGCTCACCTGTTTCGCGGAGAATACGAAGCTGCAGCCCAATGGGCCCGCAGGTCGGTGCAAATCCCAAATGCCCAATACTGGGCAAAGGCCCATCTGGTCGCGGCGCTTGGGTATCTGGACAACGCCGACGAGGCGGCCGTGGCCGTGCGCGAACTCAGAAAAGTGAAGCCGGAGTTTTCTATCGATTTTGCCCGCGAGCATCTGTTCTATTTGAAGCGTGACGATCAGATGAACTCCTACGTCGAGGGTCTGCGAAAAGCCGGCATTGCGTGATTTCCGATGGGTTTGAGTGCAGAAGAACTGGTACAGATCAAGCGCTTCGAAGATGTGCACGAACGGTCGCAGGCACCTGTCATGCTGGCAATCGAGCGGCGCGTCTGCGGCTGCGACTATGGCGGTGA
Source organism: Phyllobacteriaceae bacterium (assembly GCA_024645155.1). Classification (GTDB taxonomy): domain Bacteria; phylum Pseudomonadota; class Alphaproteobacteria; order Rhizobiales; family Rhizobiaceae; genus JAHEGF01. Next base: position 4,510 of record JAHEGF010000120.1, read on the forward strand.
TAGCTGGACTACCAGACACGAAGCCGACAATTTCATCGCCTCGCTTGAACTGCGCAAGGGCGTCAGGCTTCTTGACCTCGGTGCCGGGACCGGCTGGCCGGGTCTCTATATGGCGACACACAGCGGTTGTGATGTCACTTTGGTAGACCTGCCGCTAAACGGGCTGAAATTGGCCTCGGAACGGGCGAGGCTAGACGGCATTTCGGACCGCATCTCCGTAGCTGTGGGTGACGCCGCCGATCTATCGTTTCGTGATGGATGTTTTGATGCCATCAGCCACTCCGACCTGCTTTGTTGCCTCAAACAGAAACGTTCGGTCCTGTCGTCATGTCGAAGAGTGATTACTTCTTCGGGCTGCATGGCCTTCACGGTTATCTTCATCTCGCCGGACCTGCCGGACAAACAGCACCGGTACGCTTCCCAGTATGGCCCTCAATTCATCGAATCCAGTGACAGCTATGAAACCCTTCTTGAAGAAACCGGTTGGAATGTTACCGAACGGTCAGATCGGACTTCGGCTTACCGGCAATCCTGCCGGCGCCAATTGAAGGCTGATGAGGAAAACCGTGATGAACTGACAGCGCTGATTGGAAAAGAGGAGTATTCCAAACGCATCGCCGACTGGCGTGCAAAAATTGAGATCATCGGCGAACGCCTGATATTGCGGCATTATTTCGTGGCGCGGCCCTGTTAGTCGAAACGGATTGGAAGTTGGGCCTCTCGAAAAAAATGGAGAATCTGCCGCCGCGTTTCCGGTTGGGCGTTCAAAAAAGCGCGGTTAATTGGTTTTCTCACAGCCGCCCTGCCCCTGAAGGTACGAAATTCTAGTATTCCGGATAAAGGATTTGACCACTTTTAACCAAAGTTCCATCCAGGTACTGTGATTTCAGGCGGCCATGTTGAAACTTCCCATTATATGTCAGCGGAATTGTCTTGGGCCGGACAAGGTAGACGCGTGCGGGGCGGATGCCGAGATCAGCGAACATTTTGCCGACAATTGTTCGTATGATTTCTTCATAATCGCCGGTTGAAAGCGTTTCGTCCTCGCGGATTTCGGCAAACAGGTAGATCTGTTCGCCCTCGGTGCGTTGCCGGTCGATGCCAAGCGCAACCGCGTAGCGTACCAATGGCACGGTGTCGGCGATCTCCTCGATCTCCTGGGTGTAGATGGTTCGACCGGACTGGTTAATGGTGTTTTTCTTTCGCCCAACAATGAAATAGTCGCCGTCATCATCGACATATCCCAGATCGCCGCTGAGAATGTGGCCGGGTTTCCAAAACAGCGCTTCATTGGCTTTACGGTTGTTGAAATAGCCGGACGGCAACGCCGGGCTGCTGATGGCAATTTCACCGATTGTTCCCGTTGCAACCTTTTCACCATTGTCAACGATGGTCATCTCAACGCCGCGGAATGGCCGGCCGACGGAGACATGACCATGGTCATCCACCTTGCACGGTTTGTTGGGTGGCCACATGCACACTCCCACGGTGGCTTCGGCCAGGCCGTAGGCCGGAGTGACGACGTTTTTCAGGCGAAAGGCTTTTTCGAAATCGGCAATCGTGCGGTAACGAACCGGTTCGGCTGCATTGAGCGCGACACGCAATGATGACAGATCGTGGGCGCCGGGATTACGGATTTGCCGGAGGCATAGGCGGTAGGCGAAATCGGGTGCTGCGGTAAATGTACCCCGGTTTTTCCGAATGGATTTCAGCCAGATGCTTGTGTCTCGAAGATCGGTTGCAAGCAGGTGCAGATCCAGGCCGAGATAGAACGGCACCATTGTTTTCAGGATCAGCCCCATGTCGTGATAGACCGGTAGCCAGCTGACAAAGACATCGTGCTCGCCGATATCCATGCCGTCGATCATCTGGCGAATATTGGTCAAAAGGTTATGGTGCGATATCTGCACGCCCTTCGGATCACCCGTGCTGCCCGATGTGTATTGAATGAACGCGATATCGTTGGGTTCGATCTCGTGAAAGGCATGTCCGCGACCGGTAGCTGGTGCTTCTGCAACATCCGTCACCAACACATGATTGCTGTGCCCGATCTGGCGAAGCCGCGCAAGCAATTCCTGTGGCATGCCCGTTGGAACCACAATCGCCTTGGCCCCGCACAGCCCCGCGTAGACCATAAGGCGATCCGGTCCGAAGCCGGGAAACACCGGAACTGCTATGGCGCCGGCCCTTTGAGCACCGTAAAATGCGAAAAAGAACTCCGGACCGTTTGCGATTGCGATCACGACACGGTCGCCGTCAGTAACGCCCAAATCTTGCAGATTTGCCGCAATGCGGTTGGCACCCTCCCAGATTTCCTCAAATGTCCAGTCTCTTGCTTCGAAGCTGAAAGCTGCCTTTCCGGGCGTTTGACCTGCCCGGAAGGAAAGCATCTCGATCAGGGTCTTAAACGCCGCAGGTGCCATAGCCGGATTAGTCAAACCAGCTCTTCGACCAGGCGATGCAGGTCTGCCACGGTGTTGACATCGGCAAGTGCGGTCTCGTCAATCTCGATGCCGTATTTGTCCTCCAGTGCGACGACGATATTGACAATGTCTGCAGATACCGCCCCCAGATCCTGCACAAGAAGATCGCCGGCCTCGACTGTGCCAGAGCCGAGCTGCAGCCCCACCAATGTAGCAATGTCATCAAGTGCGGGCTTCAAGCTTTTTCCTGTCCTGGCTGGGTACACAACGATAGCAGAATATCATGAATGCAGGTAACGATCTGCGCTGCTTCCCGTGCGTCCATGTCGCTATCGAGATACAGAAAATCCAGACTCAGGCAACCATGTATGAGTGCGCCGAATGCTGCCAGTTCCGGGCCGAGGACATTGTTGGATATGAAGCCGGACAATCCCTTTAAGCCGATGTTTCCATAGGTCTCCCCAAGCCTGACCGGACCCGCATAGCTCAATGCAATCATGCCCAGCCGCATTGAACGTCTCGAGATCAGCGTGCGCAACAGATGTTTGGAGAACAGCGGCGCGATGAATTTGTCGTTATATTTTATAGCCCGGTATATCTGCCGGCCAATCTCGCCGGCTTGCGCCCAGATAGTCTCGCCCCGACCCGCATTGATCGTGTAGGGTAGCATCGAAATGTAGACGCCAAGATCCGCCGCTGACGGTGATGGCACGAGATAGGGCCGCATATCGGCAAAGGCTATGCCGCGCATTGGCACGCTTTGATCGCGATAACGGTGCCGCGCGACACCGGCAGCCATGGCAGCGTGCAGGATATTGTTCAGTGACAGTCGATGGCTTCGCGCCTGCCGGACCAAAGCGCTGGTGACTTCGCAATCGAGTTTGACGCTCATGATCCGGCAACGTGCATCGCTGTTTTTCGAAATCTGCTGGCGGCCTTTTAGTTTCAGTCTGTACACCACCTCCTTTGCCATCTGCCGGGCTATGAATGTAGCGAGGGGCAAATACCGGTGCCAGCCTTTGAAGCGTGGCGGATACAGGTCCTCCATCGCCGGGAGCGGTTTCAGGACCGGACGGGTGTCGTCAAACCGAACGCCGGTTTCGATATCAGCGCACAAAGACAGCAATTCATCGACGAATGTCATTCCCGCACGGCTGTCAATTATTGTGTGATGAAATGTGAATATGAACTCGCTGTCGGCACTGCCTTGCAGATAGGTGCACCGGCAGAGCGGCGGCCGCGACGTATCGACCGCCGTATTCAACTCCCGTTCGGCTACCTCGCGCCACTGGTCCGTTCCCGTTCGCTTCAGGACCTTGAGTGGAATTTCCGGCGGATTACCGGATCCAACGAAGTGGCGGTTGCCACCGCGATTTGCAATCGCAACGCGCAGAAGCGGATGACGACGCTGCATCAATGATAGAGCCTGACGCAACACCTTCGCCGCAGGACCATTGGTCAAATGCAGGACACCGACAAAAAGGACCGGGACGAATTCATCCATCATCACCCAGGTCTGTTCGAAACTGCCGAGTTTCCGGTTCAAAAACATGGATCCCGATTATTTTGCCGGAGATGAAGGACCCCGGATTGATACTATAGTCGAATATTGCCGTTTTCGGCCCGAAGTGGTTAGCTTTCCGCACAATAATAAATCTGCTGGGATTCGCAGATAACACAGGGAGGAAAAATAATGACCGAAATAGTTGATCGCCGGAAATTTCTCAAGGGAAGTGCCCTTGCCGCAACAGCCGCCGCCGGTACGCTGGCAGCGCCGTCAATCGCACGCGCCGAACCTGTGGTTTTCAAGATGCAGGCTGCCTGGGGTGGAGGCATCTTTCTCGAAAACGCACAGGCCTATGTAAAACGCGTCAACGAAATGGCTGGCGATGCGCTGAAAATTGATCTTCTTCCCGTCGATTCTGTCGTCAAGACAAGCCAGATGCAGGACGCGGTACACCGCGGTGTTCTTGATGCTGCCCACTACGTACCGGCCTATTGGTATTCAAAATCGAAAGTTGCCTCGCTTTTCGGAACTGGCCCGTGCTTTGGCTGGTCCTCCAACGAAGTGCTTGGCTGGGTTTATCATGGCGGCGGACAGGAACTGTTTGACGAACTGATGGGTTCGCTGGGTCTGAACGTGATTTCTTTCTTCAACTCTCCGATGCCGGCACAGCCGCTTGGTTGAAGGAAGAGATCAAGGATGCTTCACAGATGAACGGCCTGAAATACCGCACCGTCGGATTGGCCGCAGATGTCATGCTTGAAATGGGCATGTCGGTTGTCCAGCTTCCCGGCGGCGAAATCCAGCCGGCAATGAAGTCCGGCCTGATTGACGCAGCCGAGTTCAACAATCCTACTTCCGACCGCGATTTCGGTATGCAGGATGTCTCGAAGGTCTACATGCTGGCTTCTTTCCACCAGAGCCAGGAATTCTTCGAATGCACATTCAACAAGCAGAAATATGAAGCCTTGCCCGCAGAACTTCAGGCGATCCTGAAATATGCATCAGAGGCGGAAAGTTCCGACTTCTACTGGAACAACACCAAGCGCTATGCCGACGATCTGGTGAAACTGGAAACAGAGCAGGGCGTTACTGCGTACCGCACTCCCGACAGCGTCATGGCCGCACAGTTGGAAGCCTGGGACAAGGTGGTCAACCGGCTTTCCGCG
>JAHEGF010000362.1:0-687 GCA_024645155.1 Phyllobacteriaceae bacterium
GACAGCCTGGAGATGGCATCGGTCAAGGCGCTGAACAGCATCTCCAATTTCGCCAGGCGCCAAATCGAGGCAAGCTGATTATGACCAGACGACATCATCGAACAAGACAACTGCGGGCAACACCCGAACTGGATGTCACCACTTTCATGAACCTGATGGTCGTGCTGATACCGTTTCTGTTGATCAGCGCCGTCTTTTCACGTGTGGCAATCATGGAGTTGAGCGTTCCGACCAGCGCCGGCGGTGCGGAATTAAAAACGCCCAATTTCGCTATTGAGGTGATCGTCCGCCAGGCCGGCTTCGAGATCGCGAACGGCTCCTCGGTAGAAGCGGCCATTCCGAAAAAAGACGGCCAGTACGATATGGAAATGCTGTCCAGAATGCTGGTGCGGCTCAAAGGCCAGTATCCGGAAAAGGAAGATGCGACCGTCTTGATGGAACCGGATATCGAGTACGATTTTCTCATCCAGGTCATGGATACAGTCCGGAGCACTCAATTAGAGACTGAAGACGGCGAGGACCCGCAAACACTCATTCTTTTTCCAGACATATCCATAGGAGATGCGCCATGAGAAAGAGCCGACGGATGCGGAGGATGGGGCGTAACAGGAACAAGGCTACTGGTCTGCTCCTGACGTCGTTGATGGATATCTTTACCATTCTGGTTTTTTTTCTGCTCTTCCATTC
>JAHEGF010000362.1:697-2920 GCA_024645155.1 Phyllobacteriaceae bacterium
GATGTGCAGGAACCCCCCAAAGATATTCATTTGCCCGAATCCGTCATCGAAAGCAAACCAAGGGAGACGGTGGAGATTACGGTCAGCGCGGATGCGGTCATTGTTCAGGGCAGGGCCGTAATCAACACATCGGAGTTGCTGGACGCCGAGGTCGAGACGGTCCCGGAGATAACGGAGCGGCTTGAACAGCTCGAGCGAAACATTATCGGGATAAGCACCAAAGCGGTGGTCGACAGCAAGGAGGTCACCATTCTTGCTGATAAAACGATACCGTTCAGAGCGCTTAAAAAAATTATGTCAACCTGTACGGGTTCTGGTTACGGCAGGATTTCTCTGGCAGTTATCCAGAAAGCCGACAAAAGCTAGTGGGTATGCCGTGAATACATCCTCATTGGAACAGGAACTGGCGCCCCTAAACGCGCAGATCGAGCGAATCCGGAATGAACTCGAGTCGCTCGAATCCCAGTTGCGGGTTGTAGAGGCAGAGCTTGAAAAGTTCTCCGCCGTCCGGCAACGATTTGAAGCATTGCTGGACGTTTGCAACGCTCTCGACAAGTTGAGCGAATTGCAGGCGGAGCAGCTTTTCTGGAAAGGTATTCCCGGGGCAGAGGATCACGCCGGTCACTTGGAGCGCGCACGCCAGCGGGCCGCCCGATTCGAGGAGAAAATCAGCGGGATTACTACCGAACAGGCATCTTTACAGGGAGAAGTGGACAAGCGGTGCGCCGAACTGGACGTCCTCTACGAAGACGTCCGTGACGCATACGAGCGCGAGGAAAGACGCAAGGAAGAATTTGTTATCGAACGTGAGATATCAGCCGTTCCGTTTAGGGCCGTCATCATGCCTTGGACCAAGAATGCCGAGACAGAAAGGTATCTCCGTCGTGCCGTGCTCGTGGCACTGCTCTTCTGTTTTTTCTTCGGTTCTCTTATTCCAATGATAGAGTTGCCGGTTGTGGATCAGTCGGTCGAGGTGGTTGAGATTCCGGAACGCCTGGCGAAACTGGTCAAAAAAGAGCCGCTGATACCGGCGCCACGGCCAAAACCGGAGCCGAAGATAACCGCGGAGGAGCCTCAAGAGCTTCCCGTAGAAAAAGACAAACCGCAACCGGAGAAGCCGAAGACGGAGAAACCGAAGAAGGCGGCACCACCGGCTTCGGAACCCGTAAAAGTGGCGGGTGGTGGAAATGGAAAGGCAACCGCACGCAAAAAAGCCGAGCGGGTCGGTGTTTTGGCATTCAAAAAGACTTTCGCCGATCTGATGGAGGAAACACCGATCGCCAAACTCGGCACAGAAGCCCGCTTGAGCAAGGAAACCCCGCGGGTGGCCGGACAGGCGGTGGCGCAACGCTCGTTGGTCGCCATGCAGGCCAAGGGTGGCAGCAGCGGCGGCATTAGCAATGCCGCGGTCAGCCGAAATGTTGGCAGCGGCAATGCCAATCGCCTCGGCGGCGGTGGTATCGGCAGAGGTGGCGGCAGTGGCAACGGTGCCGGTTTTAGCCGCGTGGAAAGCTCCCTGGCCGACATTGTGGAATCGTCCAGGCCCACGAGCGACGGTCCTGCTCTCGGGCGCACCGACGAAGAGATACAGATCGTTTTCGATCGATACAAAGCTGCCCTCTATCGCATATACAACCGAGAGCTTCGCAAGGACCCGACACTGCGGGGGAAGATGTTGTTGAAAATCAGCATCGAAACGAATGGTTCGGTGTCTCTTTGCTTGGTGGAGTCGACCGATTTGGGTTCTCCGGAATTGGTGTCCATGATTGTAGAACGCATCAAAAGGTTCAACTTCGGTCCCAAGGAGGGCGTTCCACAGATCACCATCTTGTACCCGATCGACTTCCTTCCGGCCGCATAGTTAGGGGGAAGGGTGAAGATTGGATGAGAGGGAACGGGTGGATGCGGCTTCCAAAATCGCGCGTGAGATAATTAAATACCCGGCTGCTGCCGGTCCAGGAGGAACGTCATGGGAATCTATTCATTGCTGGCATTTTTCCAAAAGGGCGGGATGTTCATGTATCCCATTCTGCTCGTATTCTTAACGGGCATGGCCATTGCGGTTGAGCGATGGTTTCAATTGAACCGTGTTCGCAGCGTCAACAGTAAAACGTGGGGGACGCTCTACCCCATGCTGACGAAAGGCGAATTCGACAAAGTGAAGGCAGTCGTTTCCAAGGACAAATCCACCATTGCCCGGATGCTCGGCATGGGGCTGGCACG
>JAHEGF010000363.1 GCA_024645155.1 Phyllobacteriaceae bacterium
AAGCTGCTGGTTTGCGGCAAGTTTGTCGCGCCCGGCGCTGGCGACATTGAGGATTTTTCCCCGCAACGGGAGGATCGCCTGGTTGGCGCGGTTGCGGGCCTGTTTCGCCGAACCGCCGGCAGAATCGCCTTCGACGATAAATAATTCCGTGCCGCCGGCCGCATTTTGTGAACAGTCGGAGAGTTTGCCCGGAAGCCGCAGCTTGCGCACGGCAGACTTGCGGTTCACTTCCTTTTCCTGGCGGCGCTTGAGGCGTTCTTCTGAACGGGCGACCACCCAGTCCAGCAGTTTTCCGGCATCCTGCGGACTTGCGGCGAGCCAGTGATCAAAGGCGTCGCGGACCGCGTTTTCCACTATCTTTTGCGCTTCCACGGTGGCGAGGCGATCCTTTGTCTGGCCGACAAACTCCGGTTCACGTATGAAAACCGACATCATTCCTGCCGCCGACGTCATCATGTCGTCATTCGTAATGATCGATGCGCGCTTGTTGCCGGAAAGCTCGGCATAGTTCTTCAGCCCGCGCGTCAGTGCCGACCGCAGTCCGGCCTCATGCGTGCCGCCTTCCGGTGTTGGAACGGTGTTGCAATAGGAGTTGAGAAAACCGTCGCCCCCATACCAGGTTACGGCCCATTCGACCGCACCGTGCCCGCCTTTTTTTTCTGTACTGCCCGAAAACATGTCGCGGGTGACCTGAAATTCGCTGCCGATCGTTTCAGCCAGATAGTCTTTCAGCCCGCCCGGAAAATGGAACACGGCCTTTTGTGGCGTTTGCGATTTCTCATTGAGTTGGGAAGGCGCGCAGGTCCAGCGGATTTCCACACCGCCAAAAAGATATGCCTTTGATCGCGCCATGCGGTACAGGCGGGCCGCATCAAACCGGGCATTCTTGCCGAAGATGTCAGGATCGGGATGAAACCGCACCCGTGTACCGCGCCGATTGTGCACCTCTCCGCAGTTCTCGAGTTTGCCAGCGGGCAGGCCCCGGCTGAAACGCTGGCGGTAGAGCTTCTTGTTGCGGGCAACCTCGACTTCCAGTTCGTCCGACAGTGCGTTGACGACGGAGACACCGACGCCGTGCAAGCCACCAGAGGTTTCGTAGACTTTTGAATCGAACTTGCCGCCGGCGTGCAGCGTGGTCATGATGACTTCGAGCGCCGACTTGTCCTTGTATTTGGGATGCGGGTCGACGGGGATGCCGCGGCCATTGTCGGAAACGGACAGATACCCTTCCTCGTCCAGTTCGACTTCTATGAAACTGGCATGTCCGGCAACCGCCTCATCCATCGAATTGTCGATGACTTCGGCAAAAAGATGATGCAGCGCCTTTTCGTCGGTGCCCCCAATATACATGCCGGGCCGCCGCCTTACCGGCTCGAGGCCTTCCAGTACTTCAATATCGGAAGCGCTGTAATTGTCCTCTGCATTACCGGTCATTGCACGCCTTTTCCCCTGCGATGCACCGGGTTTGCTGGCAGCAGCCCGTTCTTGTGCCGCGGGTCCGGCAGCCGCGTCATCATCGGCAGGGTTTATAGAAAAGAGGTCGTTGGCGTCGTCCATGCGGTTCCCGTGGTCAAGAGATCGAATCATCGGTGAATCTTGCCATTTTCTTCGGCAACTTGCGACCGTTCAACTGTGTGAAAATTGTGGCCGGGCAATGACGCTGGACGCCGCAGTGAAACCGGTCGAAGTAACGAACAACTAACCAATTCACTAAAATACACCTCAAATGCTGGGCTATGATTCCGAATATCTTTAGGAATAGCCGATAGCTTCCGCCCCAACGAAAAAGGGTAAACCACGGGGTGTGGCAGTGAAGGGTAAAGTCGTAACAATGATCGCGATCGCCGCTGTGTTCGGCGGGATTTCGATTTTCGCCGCAGATTGGTGGATCAACAGCACGGCCAATGCGCGCCTTGACGCGCTGTCTGCTTCAATGATCAAGGACTCGGGTCCCAAGGTAGAATTCAAGACGATTGTCGTGGCTGCCGAACCGCTGGAATTTGGCGCGCCTGTGGAGCGAGCAAAGCTCAACGAAATACCATGGCCGCCGAAATCGCTGCCGGAAGGCGCATTTACCAATATCGATGAACTTCTCGCCGATGGTGAGCGCGTTGTCGTTTCACCAATGGTGATGAATGAGCCGGTACTGCTTTCCAAGCTTTCAGGCCCCGGCGGCAAGGCAACGCTTTCGAACCTGCTGGAACCCGGCATGCGCGCGATCGCGGTCAAGATTGACGAGATCGCCGGCGTTGGCGGATTTGTCACTCCGGGCGACCGTGTTGATGTGGTGTTGACACGCGAAGCCGAGACCGCGGGATCGCCGGACACTGCTGGCGGGTCACTTGCAACGCAGGTCGTTCTTGAGAATGTAAAGGTGCTTTCGGTCGGCCAGGATGCCGACGAGAAGTCTGCAAAACCCAATCTGGTCAATTCGGTCACCTTGGAAGTCACGACAGAAGGGGCCCGCAAGATAGCCCTAGCACGCTCGGTGGGTGCGCTCGCGCTGTCGCTGCGGTCTCCGGCTGATCGTGCACCGTTTGATTCCGGTGTCACCACGGTTCGCGATTTCAACCGTATGGCAACTGACCAGTTCGTCACCAGTTCCGCTGTAACGGTGGAAGAGGCAATCGAAAGCTATGGTCCGAAGGTGACGACTGTGATCGTGACCCGAGGCAACAAAGAGACACAGACCTACGAGGTCATGTCAGACAACTAGGTTTAACACGGCCAGGATGCTCAGGGGAACGTTTATGACGGGGCGAATAGACAACATGAAAAGTGAATTGAACGCACAGACCGGCAAACATGTGCGCCGGATCGCACTTGCAACAATTGCGGCTGTGGTTTCAGGCGGCGTCATTGCCAGCGGGTATATTGCAAACGCAGAGGCAAAAAGCGC
>JAHEGF010000121.1 GCA_024645155.1 Phyllobacteriaceae bacterium
CGAAGACAACTCGCGACCAGGAACCGTTAAACCGCCCGAAGCAACAACAAAATTCGCGAAGGTGAAAGGCTCTCCGGACGATTCGCGGAACGGTATCCTGCCTTCTGCGGCAAGGCGGACAGCGACATCGACACGCTGCGATGGTGCAAGCGGAAATGCCTGCATACCGGGAAAAGGTGTTTTCAACGGCTGTCCGTCCAGCGCAATGACAACTCCGTTCAGTGCCTGGAGATCAAGATAGAGCACGCGGGCGTTGGAAGCATTGATCAGCCGAAGCCGGACGAGATGCCCGGCCACCGCCGGAATATCCGGCAATGACACTCCATTCGCCGTCATCCAGTTGCCAAGGCGCCCCGCATGGCTGAGATCCATCGGGTTGCCAAATGTCTCTGAGATGCTTCCGTCATCGCTGAGGCGCCAATCGTCAAGGACGATTGTGATATCGTCATCAAACACCCCGTCGACATCTCCATCAACGACAAGCGGGCCGTAAAGTCCGCGCGCCAATTGCTGTGAAGTGGACCGGTGCGGGTGATACCAGAAAGTGCCGGCGTCAGGCGGGGTAAAAGTGTAGTCGAATGATCCGCCCGGCGGCACCGGATCCTGGGTCATCCCGGGAACACCATCCATGGAATTGGCGATGCGCAGTCCATGCCAATGCACGGTTGATGCCTCTTCGATAGCGTTGACAAACCTGATACGGACCGCTTCGCCGCGGCGAGCACGAATGAGTGGACCGGGGACGTGACCATTGTAAGCCAGCACGGCCGTTGGTTCCGTGCCGGGCATCAACAACTGGCGGGCCGGAGCCGCCCTCAGTTCCAACCGATCGCCGGCCCTGGCATCGAACTGCGGCAACGCGGTCATTGCCGGCAGTGATGCCAGTCCCGAAAGCATGAATGCGCGGCGCGTTATCGGCATCGTCCAATCCCTTATCGCGTTTGCGCAAGTTTCGCGCCAGACTTCATCGTGGGCAAGCAGTTTATTGTGGAAGAGTGCCCGGAATCCGACCAACGGTGCACAACAATAGGCAATGGACAAGGCAGTTGGCCTACGGTACCGGAAGGTAATTCAGCGACGGAGGAAATTCATGGCAGTCAAGATCATTGGCGAGGAACGCATACCGGCTTCCGTTGATGCGGTGTGGAAAGCACTGAACGATCCCGGCATTCTCGAGGCTTCAATACCAGGGTGCGAAAGTATCGAGATGAAATCCGATACGGAAATGCTCGCCGTGGTTACGTTGAAAATGGGACCTATCAAGGCGCGGTTCAAAGGTGAGGTCAATCTCATCAATCTGGAACCGCCATATTCGTACACCATTCGCGGCGAAGGCAAAGGCGGTGTTGCCGGATTTGCAAAGGGCGGCGCTGATGTCGTACTGGCCGAAGATGGCGCGGATGCGACAATCCTGGGCTATACGGCCAACGCCGAAGTTGGCGGAAAGATAGCCCAGCTTGGAAGCAGGCTAATTGAATCGACCGCAAAAAAGCTCGCCGGCCAATTCTTTTCCAACCTCAACAAGCAGGTCGGCAAACGCTGACCTTCCACAGGCATTGCAGTCCAGCCGACATGGCAAACTTCCGCAACAGAAACGGTTGCCCGGATGGTCTTTTCTGCTAATTACTGACGTTTACGAAAACGTCAATATCGGAGTGAATTTAATGGCCTTGCCCGAAACCCTTCAAAACAAGCTTCGCATTCCGGTTATTGGCGCGCCGTTGTTCATAATATCGCATCCGCCCCTGCTACTCGCGCAGTGCAAGGCCGGTATCGTCGGTTCGTTTCCTGCTCTCAATGCCCGCCCGCAATCGCAGCTTGACGAGTGGCTTGCGGAAATCACTGAAACCCTGGCGGACTACAACAAGAAAAATCCGGAAGAACCGGCCGCGCCTTTTGCCGTCAACCAGATCGTACACAAGTCAAATACCCGCCTCGAGCATGATCTCGAAATGTGTGTGAAGTACAAGGTTCCGCTGGTCATTACGTCGCTTGGTGCACGTGAAGACCTCAATGCCGCAATCCATTCCTACGGCGGAATTGTCATGCACGATATCATTCATGACCGCCATGCGCGCAAGGCAATCGAAAAGGGCGCTGACGGACTGATCGGGGTAGCGGCAGGTGCGGGCGGACATGCCGGGACCTTGTCACCCTTCGCTCTCATCCAGGAGATCCGCCAATGGTTTGACGGCCCGCTTGCGCTATCGGGTGCAATTGCCAACGGCGGCGCTGTACTGGCTGCTCAGGCAATGGGCGCCGATCTCGCCTATATCGGCTCGCCATTCATCGCCACACGCGAAGCACGTGCGGTCGACGAATACAAGACGATGATTACCGAGTCCCGGGCCGCAGACATCATCTACAGCAACCTGTTTACCGGTGTACACGGAAATTATCTGAAAGGTTCCATCATCAAATCCGGAATGGACCCTGACAACCTGCCGGAATCAGACCCGTCAAAGATGGATTTTGGCGGTGAAAAAACTAAAGCCTGGAAGGATATCTGGGGTTGCGGACAGGGAATAGGTGCTGTCGACAAGGTGGTTGGTGCAACTCAACTGGTCGACCGTCTGGTGGACGAGTATCGGGCGGCGCACCATGCGATTTGTCACTGACTGACAGGCGCCGCTTCCGAAACCGGGTTGCAGAGGAGCGGGGCTTTGTCTTGAATGCGCAGCCGTTGATGAGGTTGATACATATCAACGGATGATCGCAATTGGCCGTTATGCTCCGCGCCGAAGCCAGGGTGTAGAAACATGGCAAATGCAGTCTTTCGCGTTACCGGCTTGACGAAAATCTATCGTACCGGCGATGTTGAAGTCCGGGCGCTCAATGGCGTTGATATGGAACTGTTCGAAGGCGAGATGGCGGTCCTGCTCGGACCGTCCGGCAGCGGAAAATCCACGCTTCTCAACATCATTGGCGGACTGGATGACGCGACGAGCGGAGAAGTCCGGTTCAGGGATCAGGAGTTGTCGGCATATTCCGAGCGGCAGTTGACAAAATTCCGCCGCGACCATGTCGGGTTTGTATTCCAGTTCTACAACCTGATCCCGAGCCTGACAGCACGCGAGAATGTCGCACTTGTGACCGAGGTTTCCAAATCGCCCATGGAACCGGAAACGGCGTTGTCGATGGTCGATCTTGAGGATCGCATGGACCACTTTCCTGCGCAATTGTCCGGGGGTGAGCAGCAACGTGTTGCCATTGCGCGCGCTATCGCCAAGCGCCCCGAGGTACTTTTGTGCGATGAACCGACCGGCGCTCTGGATTCGAAAACCGGAATACTTGTTCTTGAAGCACTGGCACATATTAATGAGGAACTTGGCACCACGACCGCCATCATAACCCACAATGCAGCTATACAGCAGATTGCCCATCGGGTGATCTCCTTTATTGACGGTAAGATATCAAGCGTCCATGTAAACCAGACCCGTCTCGACCCCGCGGAGGTTGTGTGGTGATCCTGCATCCTCTTGACAAGAAACTGCTTCGGGATCTCGGGCGTCTGTGGGCGCAGGGCCTGGCGGTCGCAATGGTCATGGCATGCGGTGTGGCAACACTCATACTATCTGTCGGTGCCTATCGGTCTCTTGATGAAACACGTTCTGCATTTTATGACCGCTACCGGTTCGGTTCGGTATTCGCGTCAGTCGTTCGTGCGCCAGTACACCTCAAGGAACAGATTTCGGCGCTGCATGATGTTTCTGCGGTCGAGCAGCGAACCGTGAAGTTTGTCATTCTGGATATTCCGGGCATGACAGAACCGGCTACAGGTCTTGCCGTTTCACTTCCTGATTTCGATCAACCGGCAGTCAACCGCCTATACCTGCGCAAAGGCCGGCTGCCGGAACCGTCTCGCACCAACGAGGTTGCAGTAGTGGAGACTTTTGCGGAAGCGCATGGTTTTGTGCCGGGCGACCGTTTTGAAGCGGTTATCAACGGCAGCAAGCAAAGTCTTACGATTACAGGTATCGTCCTTTCTCCGGAGTTCATCTACGCAATCGGCCCCGGAGACATGGTACCCGATCAACGCCGTTTTGGAGTCCTTTTCATGTCCCGGTCGGTGCTTTCCGGTCTTTTTGATATGGACGGCGCGTTCAATGACCTTGCCTTGACTACCCTTCGGAATGCCGACACCACCCGTATTATCGAAGAAGTGGATGCAATCCTGAAGCCCTATGGCGGTACCGGTGCCTATGGCCGAAAAGACCAGACTTCACATGCATTTCTCGATGCGGAACTGACACAATTGAAGGCGATGGCGACGGTCATTCCGCCGATCTTTCTGTTCATATCGGCCTTTCTGGTCAACATGATCCTGTCCCGGCTAATTGCACTCGAGCGTGAGCAGATCGGTTTATTGAAAGCGGTTGGCTACGGCAACGGATCGATCGTTTGGCACTATGCCAAACTTGTCATCGTGATCGCACTGGTCGGGCTGATCATCGGTTCGATAGCGGGTTACTGGCTCGGTCACGGTCTGACGGTTCTGTACGGGGAGTTCTTCTCCTTTCCTTTTCTCATATTCCGTCAAAGCACCGATCTCTATTTCCTTGCAGGCGGGGTAACGATCGCTGCGGCGCTCGCGGGGGCCGCCAAGGCCGTGTGGACTACCGTTTCCCTACCACCGGCCATCGCCATGAGGCCTCCTGCACCGACGGTTTACCGCAGTTTTCTTGCAGGATTCCAGCGCGGCCTTTCGATGTTTTCACAACTTACGATCATGGCATTCCGCCACCTGCTGCGCTGGCCCGTGCGGACATTTCTGACGACACTTGGCACCTCCTTGTCGGTTGCATTGCTGATCACAGCACTTTTTGCATCCGATTCGATCGACTTCATGATCGATACGATCTTCTTCAAGGCCGACCGGCAGGATGCCACATTAAGTTTTTCCGGTGATCGGGCACCCTCGGCACTGAATGATGTAAAAAAACTTCCCGGTGTCATGCGGGCAGAACCATTTCGTACGACCGCCGCAACCATCCGCAACGGTCATCTGGAACAAAGAATGACCATCATAGGCGTCAGCGAGGAAGCGATTCTATCACGACTGCTGGATGTTGAACTGCAATCTGTCGAGCCGCCGCCCAACGGTCTTCTGCTTTCCGAACGGGTTGCCTACAAGCTCCGGCTGCGGCCTGGAGACCACACCGAGATAGAATTGCAAGAGCGAAACCAGCGTATCGTTTCCGTCCCGATTGCCGCCGTCGAGAAAGACACAGACCCACCCGAACGCATCGGTTCGCTGCTCAATTTGCCAGTTATCGGCATTGAGCAGAGTTATGTTGGGCTGACAGCTCACATGCGGCTCGAGGCACTTGATCGAATGATGCTTGATGGCCGCAAGATTTCTGGCGCGCGCATAGCAGTAGACAGCGCCAAACTCGATGAACTCTATGAGGCCGTCAAAAATACGCCGGCATTGGGTTCCATCGCCTTGCAGGGGATTTCTCGCGACCGGTTTCGTGAAACGATCGAGCAAAACATCATCACATCCATGACGGTCTACATTGCGCTAGCGGTCATCATAACCTTCGGAGTCATATACAATTCCGCTCGTATTCAGCTTTCGGAACGTGCAAGGGAACTGGCAAGCCTGCGTGTATTCGGGTTTACGAGAGCGGAGGTTTCAAGCGTGCTGCTGACCGAGATTGCAGTCATTGTTCTCCTTGCGCAACCGCTTGGCTGGCTGTTGGGATACGGATTTGCATGGTCGGTGATACAAGGTTTTGAGAGTGACCTGTTTCGGATTCCGCTGATCATACATAGCGACACGTTTGCAATTGCGACACTGGTGGTGTTTGCCGCCGCGATCGTTTCGGCGCTGATCGTGCGCCGCCGTATTGACAGGCTCGATCTGGTCAGGGTTCTTAAAACAAGAGAGTGATTGTCATGGGCCGATGGATCAAACGACTTGGCATGCTGGTACTCGCTGGCGGAATCGGTGCAGCACTGTACCTGGCCATGCGCGAACAGCCTGCTCTCGTCGATATTGCCACGGTTTCGTCAGGTCCGATGACCGTGACGATCGAGGAAGAGGGCGTGACCCGCGTTCGCGATATCTACACGGTCTCATCGCCGATTGCGGGGCATTTGGACCGAATAACCCTTGATGAGGGAGACAAGGTCAAGGCGGATACGACCGTGATTGCATCAATTCACCCGCCTGACCCGCCATTCATCGACGAACGCACGCGAACCGAACTGATCGCTGCGATTGAAGCGGCACGCTCGGCAGTTGCACTGGCTGATGTAGAGAGGCGTCGGGCACAATCTGCCATGTCACTTGCACAATCCGATTACAGCCGTTCGTTGCGGTTGGCAAAAGACAACATCATTTCACAAAGCGCGCTGGAAAAGGCAAAGAACGATGTCGATGTCACCGAAGCCCAGGTTGCCGCGGCGATCGCCACCATCCGATTGCGAAAAGCGGAACTGGCCAGCGCAGAAGCCCGGTTGCAGCAACCGGGTGATGTGTCCTTGACGCCGGACCGCGAGGGTTGCTGCGTTGAATTGACAGCACCTGTGGACGGAATTGTCCTGAAGGTATTGGCGCGTAGCGAACAGGCGGTAATGCAGGGTACAAAAATCGCAGAGATAGGCGACCCGCGCAATCTGGAAATCACCGTCGACCTGCTTTCAAGCGATGCGACTCGCATTGCCCCGGAAACTCCTGTGGTGATCACTGAATGGGGCGGGGAAAAAGGCCTGCAAGCGCATGTGAGGCGTATCGATCCGGCCGGATTTACGAAAATTTCCGCGCTCGGTATAGAGGAGCAACGCGTCAGCGCCATACTTGATCTGGCTGAGACGCCGGAAACACTGGGTCACGGTTACCGGGTGCTGGCGCAAATGGCGATTTGGTCCGGCGAGAACGTCAAGCAGGTTCCAATTGGCGCCCTGTTTCGTTCCGGCGGCAAATGGGCGGTCTTCGTAATCGAGGACACCAAAGCGGTGACAAGGCCGGTGGAAATCGGACATCTGAACACCAAGAATGCAGAAATCCTGACCGGACTGGAAAACGGAGACAAGGTTATCCTTTATCCGAGCGATGTCATTGAAAGCGGAACGCTGGTTGAAGCCAGATGAAGCCGGATATTATTCGGCTACGCGCCAATAGACCGGAAATCCCGGATCAAATACAGTGACCGGTCCGTCACCGGTCATGATATAGCCGGGGAAGACAACAGGCGTCTTTTCCTTCACCAGAACAATCTGAACCTCGTTGGGCGCGAGGCCGTAAAACGCCGGTCCATTCAGCGACACGAAGGTCTGCAAAGTATCGAGCTTGCCCGCTTCGTCGAAAATCTGGGCAAGAATATTCAATCCGTTCAAGGCAGTAAAACAGCCGGCGCAGCCGCAGCTGCTTTCCTTCGCCGCATCAACATGAGGTGCGCTGTCGGTGCCGAGAAAAAAGCGCCGATCACCGGACATTGCGGCTGCATGCAGGGCCTGGCGATGGCTCTCGCGTTTTGCAACCGGCAGGCAATAATAGTGCGGACGGATTCCGCCAGCGAGAATATGGTTACGGTTGATGACCAGATGGTGGACGGTCAAAGTCGCAGCCAAGCCGCTTTCGGAGGATCTGACATAGTCCAGTCCTTCGGCCGTGGTGACGTGCTCCATGACAACCCTGAGGCCGGGGGTCTGGCGGCGCATGGGATCGAGCACACGGTCGATGAAAACCGCCTCGCGATCGAAAATGTCTATGTCCGGGTCGGATACTTCACCGTGGACGCATAACGGCAGACCGATTTCCGCCATTTGCTCGAGAACAGGCCGGATCTTGGTAAAATCGCGAACGCCTGAATCCGAGTTGGTGGTTGCGCCCGCCGGATACAGTTTCACCGCCCTGACCAAACCTGTTGCCGCCGCTGCGGCGACATCACCAGGATCCGTCTTCTCCGTCAAATAGAGGGTCATCAGCGGGAAGATACTGGAACCGGACGGCAGTGCCTCCAGAATTCGCTGGCGATAGGCTGCGGCATCGTCACCGCGTACCACCGGTGGAACCAGATTGGGCATGATGATAGCGCGCGCGTATTGGGCTGCAGAAACCGGCGCGACTGCCCGCAACATCGCGCCGTCGCGGAGATGCAGGTGCCAGTCGTCGGGTTTTCGAATCTGGATTTGGTTTGTCACTGTCTTTTGACCTTAACCGGAAATGTGCGCGGAACACATGCAGGTAAATGATAGTGATATCAATACCGACCGGATGCGGGTCTACAATTCATGGGCCCAGGGCGGATCTGCACCCGACCTGCCAACTGACACAGCGGCAGCCTTGGCGGAGAATTGCAATGCTTCGGTCAATTGCCCGGCTACCGCAGTGGCAAGCCCGTCTCTTGTCAGCACACCTTCCGACAGCAAACTTGCGAGAAAGCCGGCATTGAACGTATCACCCGCACCTACCGTATCGGCCACTCTACACGCTTTACCAGGGACTTCGATGTCGGCCTTGGCAGTAACCACCCGGCTACCTGACGCCCCGTCGGTCAACAGGACAGCCGCCGCACCCTGTTGCAGGCAGTCATCGGCCCAGTTCCGGAATGCGCGATCTGGGTACAACCATGCCAAATCCTCACTAGATGCCTTGACGATGTCACTCATGGAGACCATCCGGTCGAGCCGGGCCCGATATCCGGTTTCGTCGGTTACGAAATCCGGCCGTATGTTAAGATCGAGCATCGTGATTACTTGTTCCGGGCGATCACTCACCAACTGCTCAAAGGACGTACCGCAGGGTTCCTGCAAAAGGCTAATTCCGCCCAAGAGGAGTGCGGTGATTTCAGCAGGCAATTCCGGCAGATCATCAACTGTCAGGTTCTTTCCTGCAGAGTTTTCATCAAAGAACTGATAACGCGCCGAGCCGTCTTCGAGATGCACAAACGCTAGCGTTGTCGGATTATCGGAACGTACACAGTACCGGACATCAACTTCCGCTTCGGCGAGCCGGCTTTCAAGGAACTGGCCAAACCGGTCATGTGAGAGACCGGTCATCAAACCCGCCGGAACGCCGAGGCGCCCCAATGCAATTGCGGTGTTGCAGGCAGCACCTCCTGCGACCGGCAGGAATGCGGGTTCGCCACCAGCCGTTTTGCAGGGGAGCATGTCGATCAATGCTTCACCACAGCAGACAATCACTGATCACAGTCCCATCTGGCGTACTGCAAGGTCACGCATGATTTCCTCGGACCCGCCGCCGATTGCCATAACCTTGACCTCACGATAAATGCGCTCGACTGCATTGCCACGCAAATATCCGGCTCCGCCAAAAATCTGCATCGCTTCACTGGCGCAGAATTCCAGGTTCTTGGTTGCAAAGACCTTGGCC
>JAHEGF010000122.1 GCA_024645155.1 Phyllobacteriaceae bacterium
GCACGCATGGCGAAAATGAGCTCCAGCACCGCCAGCAATGCCAGAAGTCCGAAAAACACGATGTAGGTGATTGTCTCCATATTGACCCGGAGAAGGGATTCAAAATTTTCCATGTCGCTCTCCTATTGACAAGTATGTTGTCAATGTGCATATTGACAAGTATATTGTCAACCAGGAAGAAAGGAAAATGTCATGGAAATGAAGACAACACTTGCAGCACTTGCCATTGCAGCCACCGCTTTTGCCGGCGGTTACTGGGCTTCCGCCAAACCGTGGGTCGACCGCGCCTTTGCGTCGGAACGCGGAACACTGACGCAGTTCTTTAGCGGGGACCGCCATGCACGGATTGACTGGTGCGCTCCGGAGAACCACGACCTGGCCAAATGGGGCGCAAATTTCGTCATCCGCGATCTCGACCTGAAAGCCGATCAGAAAGCCCGCTTCAATGCGCTTATGGCGGTGGCGCTCAACAGCCTGTCCGGTGCCAAAACCCTGTGTGCCGCAGATCGCGATGCGGTTCATGCCAAGCCGCTGGATGAACAGGTCGCCATGCTGAAATCAGTCATGGATGAGGCCGGCACGGTGATCGGGGATATCGAAGCGCCATTCCTGGCTTTTCATGAAAGCCTTGATGATGCGCAGAAATTGAAACTCGAGGCCATGATTGCCGGTCACGGCAATATGGGCGGACATGGCCGCTGGCATGGTCGCGGATAATGTTGAAACAGGGGCGGAGCCTTTTACGGCTCCGCCTTGCCGTTAGTTTGTGGGCAGCGCTTAATGTACGCACCGGTACACGGCCGTTACTCCGCCTATCTTACCCTGATCACATACTTGACCTTGAACGTCGTCCCACCACCATTTCTCGGCCAATCGATTGCAAACCGGTCAACACCTGACTGGACTCCTGCCGTGTAGTCGGCAAAGTTTGCATTGATTGTAATTGTCGGACACTGGTGCGGATTTGTCGGCCCCGACCGAAATTCAAGCTGTCCGAGTACAGGCTCTTGTTTGACCTCTGGCGACGGCGGTATTTCGTCAGCTTCGCAAGTGGTTCTGTTGATAAAGTACATTTGCTGGATTTGAATTTTCTCACCGCGATTGATCGTTTTTTCGACCGTCCATGACTGACTGGCGGAACTGCCGGTTTGTGTCGATGTGCAACCGATGAGCGCCAATACTGCACATGCCAATGCCCCAACTGCCAATCGTCTCATAACATTTCCTCCAATTTATCCTGCCGCCAATGCTGTTTCGAGAACCGCAATCACCGCTCACTGCCGGTCAAATTTGAGGCTTCGGTTGAAATTGCCAAGCGTCCAGTGCCCGGAAATCCTGGTGTCTGCAATCGAACTGATTCTGAACCTTGCGACCTGGATGTAGACGGTTTTCCCGCGATAGCCCAATCCGTTTCTCGAATAGCTTACGCTGGCAAGGCCATTCTTACTACCGTTGCACGGACCATACTGGTATCTGCTTGGCTTGCCTTTCGAAACCGTCAGAAGGCCGCAATTGTTGTTGCCGAAATCATCGGTAAAATAGGTCCCGTCCGTCATTGCATCTGCTGAAAATGCCGATGCAGTACCGAGGAGAAAAAATGCTCCGGCCGTTGCTGCAATAAGTGATCTTCTCATTTCTATTCCCTCCTCAATTGATCAGTTCTGCTTCCAGTCTTTGACGCAGGACCTCGACTGCCACCTCCGGGCAGGCGCAAAACGCGTCCATTTGCTTGTCTGCCGATTCCTGCGCGCAATATTCCACAACGGCTTCTTCCGGCGATAGTTTCCCGCTACGCAACAGCTCCTCGAGCACCTGTACCTGCGGCCCGATTTCTTCACCAAGCGCTTCCGGCGTTACAGTCAGGGAAACAAGCAGAGGCAAGGCAATGATCATCATCTTATTATCCCGAATGCCTGCATAAGCTCGGTGAGCAGCGCCCGCCCCTCGCGTTCGCAATGCGGACCCTCCCGGTTGCGTTCGTAGTTGATCCCGAGTCGCTGGATGTGAATCCGGCACATCCAGTTCTGACCGTCGGTGCCGAAATCGATATATTTCGGTGTCGCATTGCGTTTCGCGCGGGAATACTGGGTTTCCAGGTAGGGCTTGCCCGTTTCCGGATCGATATGGACGCAGGCGCCAATATCGTCAGTGCCGCGCCAACGCCAGGTCGGATAACCGTTGTGATCTATCCGATAGGCCGTATCGGGATGACCGAGAACCGCTAGCGATACACGTTTTTCACTACCGGCCGGAAGATTTTCCACCAGTTGTTCAACGGTCTGCCTGCTCATTTTCTGGTTGGTCGGTGCTACAATACAGCCCGGCAACAAGACAAGAACCGCAGTCAACGCTGCCAGATGGAAGGCATGACCGTAACACCGGTTACGACAAAAATTCCGGCAGTGTATGCGTCCATAAATACCCCTAATATCCAAAACTCTTCCCGTCCGGATACATAAAGATGGGGCCAAGGTAATGGAACAAATTGGTGAACACAATACGCAACGAAGTATATATGCCCGCTGTCCCGCAATTTCGTGGGACCGTGTAATTTGTTACCTTGTTTTATGTCAAATCTTCTTGTGTGGTCACCAGGTTATCTGCACCACCACTTCGCGGCGATGCGGCCGGTGGCGGTGTTCGAACAGGAATATTCCCTGCCAGGTCCCGAGCATCATTCGGCCGCCGGCAACGGGAATGCCGATCGAGGATTGCGTTAGTGCCGCCTTGATATGGGCCGGCATATCATCGGGGCCTTCCGTAGTGTGCAAAAGCCAGTCCATTCCCTCCGGGACGAGCTTGCGGAAATAACCGTCAAGATCGGTCTTTACATCGGGATCGGCATTTTCCTGGATGACAAGCGAGCACGAGGTGTGGCGGACAAATACCGTCAGGAGGCCGTCTGCAACTTTGGTCTCGCGGATAAATTCCGCGGCTTCATCGGTAATTTCATAGAGCCCCGGCCCCGAAGTCGAAAATACAAGTGTCGTTTGGCAAACGCCCATGATGCATTTCCGTCAGGATTCTCCCGGCATGCCGGCAGCCTTGAGTATCTGTATGTAGCGTTCCAGGTGTTCCTTGTTGCGCGCCGGAATATTTCGGGAATCATCGTAGGTCGCCGTTGGCTCAAGATGCAGGTATGCCGCCAGGGCATCGTCACGGCCCTCCATGTCGCCCAGCATGTGGTATGCCACCAGCAGTTGACGGCGGAACGTCGGATTTTCCGGCGCCGCGCGGATTGCACGCCGCGCTGTTTCGGCTCCCGCCTCGTAATCCTGCAATTCGTGATAGGCCCAAAACAGCCCCATCAGCCAATGCGGCAAAAACCAGTCGCGCGGGCTGAGACGCATTGCCTCATTGATCGCCGGGATGGCCAGGTCAGGCTCTCCGGCACACGCCAGAATGGCTCCCCTGATGCCAAGTGCCGGGGCAAAATTGGGGCTGAGCGCAATTGCCCGTTCGGCTGCCGCCAGGGCTTCATCCCATTTTCTGGAAAAATTGTAGGCCCAGGCCAGTATCGTCAGCGTCAGCGGATCGCCGTCATCGGCGGCAACCGCCTTTTCCGCGGTCGACACCATCTTTTTCAGCGATTCTTCCGGTTCCTTGCCCCAGCGATAGAAAGCTTCCAGGAAGTGAACCAGCGCCAGATCTCCCAGCCCGAGATTGCGTCCGGGCGACAGTTCGATCGCCTTTTCGAACAGCTGGCGCGCAGCCAGTCCGTCCTCGCGTCCCATTTTCCAGACCAGCGCGCGCCCGCGCATCACGCATTCCCATGCATCGAGCTGTGCGGGATCCTTGTATTGCGATTTCTTGAATTCGGCAGACAGAAATTCTGGCGCAACAGCACTGATAATGGCTTTCGTTATTTCGTCCTGAATGTCGAAAACGTCGGTTACCTCGCGATCAAAGCGTTCAGCCCAGACATGATTGCCGGTCGCCGTATCGATAAGCTGCGCATTGATCCGCAAGCGATTCCCGGCCTTGCGCACGCTACCTTCCAGCACATAGGCAACGCCCAGTTCCTCGCCGACCTTCTTGATATCGACCGCGCGGCCCTTGTAGGTGAAACTCGAATTGCGTGCGATGACAAAAAACCATGGCATACGCGACAACTCGGTGATGATGTCCTCGGCCATGCCGTCGGCGAAATATTCCTGCTCCCGGTCGCCAGACATGTTGTCGAACGGCAAAACTGCAATCGATGGCTTGTCGGGAAGCGGCGAACTTGCGCCCGGTACGCCGGCGGTTGCATCCGTTTGACCGGCATACGGCGCGCGCCACCGCCAAATTCGCACCGGATCGGCGATGTTCTTGATCTGCTGGTCACCAAGATCATCGAACTCGGCATCGATTTTCCCCCGCACGCTGCGGTAAACCGTATCCGAGATGCAGATGCCCCCCGGTTCAGCCAGTGCTTCAAGCCGGGCCGCAACGTTGACGCCGTCGCCCAGAATGTCATCGCCGTCGACTACGATATCGCCGACATTGATGCCGACCCGGTAACGGATGCGCCGGTCTTCATTTACTGAAGCCTCGCTTTCGGCAATTTCGCGCTGGAGCCCTGTTGCACACCGGACTGCATCGACAACACTGCCAAATTCCGCAAGCAGTCCGTCACCAGCAGTCGACACGATGCGGCCGTTGTTGGCTCCGATCTGCGGATCAATCAGAGTCTGGCGATAAACGCGCTGTCGTGCGATGGTGCCTTCTTCATCGGCACTCATCAGCCTCGAATAGCCTACCATGTCCGATGCAAGTATTGCTGCCAGCCGGCGTTGCATTGTATCCGCTCCCTGATGCACTCTAGGCCAATCGTTGCACCAAGGCTATTAACTACCGCCGCGGGCAAATAACAACCACAATGCCTTGAGCAAGATCAATGAGCGCAGATAGAAAATGCGCTCTGCTGTGACCAACTAGGAGGGTGTTCCCGTGACCAAAACAGCTAAAACCGATATTGCCGCCCGCAAGGCTGGTCTTGAAGCAAGACTGGCAGAACTCGATGACCGCCTGCACCGCATTGAGGATCACCTCGACGAGGCGCCCAATCCCGACTGGGAGGAAAATGCCCAGGAATCCGAAAATGACGAGGTGCTTGAAGAACTCGGCAATGTCGGCCTCGACGAAGTCAAGCGCATCAAGGCGGCCCTCGACCGGATTGACACCGGAACCTATGGCGCCTGCGTCAAATGCGGCGAGGATATTTCCGGTGATCGTCTCGATCTCCTGCCAGCCACACCCTTCTGCAAGAACTGCGCGTAGCATCGTTCACGGCCGGAACCGCAGGCTTGAAAGATGCCGGTTTCCGGCTCGTGCAAGTCTTGATTCACATCAAGTTCACGTTGCGGTTGCACGGCTATCCTGTTGTTGATGCCGCCTTGCTGGAAGCCGGATTCCCGGCACAAATCCCCTGCAAATGAAGCGCCTTGCGGACGGGGCGCAATGGCGTAGACTTTACGTAGCGGTTCTTGTTTCGGAAGGCAGCGAACGGCAACGGGCGGGATATTGAAACCACCAATGGAGGAACAGCCATGAACATGATCTCAGTGCCGATCAGGCCGGCTTTCGCAGCGGTTGCGCTCGCGGCGGCGGCGTTGATCCTGTTTCCGCTTCAGGCCAGCGCCGGCAATCCCGCTCAGTGCACCGCATATGCCAACTCCGCTGTTGCTCAGCAGGGCGCAAATATCGCCAATGGCTGCGGCTTTGTCGGACCGCGCTGGCAGGCCCAGTTTCAGGCCCATTTCCTGTGGTGTATCGCCGCTCCGTCTACCGCCAGCGATGCGGAACGCGCTGCACGCCAGAACATGCTGAACAGCTGCGCGGCAGGCGGAGGCGGCGGTGGTGGCGGTGTCGTCAAGTTCAACAATCCGGTATACAACGGCCTGCGGCTTGACTGGTGCCGGGTATGGGCTAACCAGTGCGGTGGCCCGGCTGCAACTGCCTACTGCCAGTGGAAAGGGTATTCCCACGCGGTAAGCTGGAGCAAAGCCAACAATATCGGTGTATCCCAGAGCACCAGGGTTATCTCTTCGGGCGCTGTGTGCAGCCAGGCAGCATGTGACGGTTTCAAATGGATCCGCTGCAGCAACTGACACTATCGCCGGAAGGCTATTCAAGGCATTGACAAGCTCATCGGCTGCAATATGCGGCCGATGCCTCTTCACAGCCGCCTTCGCAGGTGACCTTGCCGTGAAGGTCTTTCATGGCAGCACCGCCTGCCAGCGCAGAGCAGATAATGTCGCCTGTAACCGTGCGCACACAGGCACCCTTGGAGCATAAAACGTCACCATGGCGGTTGCGCACCGCCGTTCCCTGTTCAAATCGCGAGCAAAAAACGGTGCCATAGAGGTCGCGAATACACGCGCCGCGCCCGCATACGACTTCGCCGTTCAGATCGCGCATGCAGTCGGCATAGGCCGGACCAAGCAAACCCGCCATGATGATTCCGGACAGAAATGGTTTCATGGCCACACCTTATACCATGTCCATATCCGTATCTTCACCGCGGCTGTTTAAACTGTTTGGAAATCTGCGACCCGAAACAGGCCCGGCAATGAGCCAGGGCGCCGTGTTCGGAGAACACAGGTGCCAACAAGGTTTCTCCGATCTGACGGATGCATTCGCTGTTGACCGAAAATTGCCGGCCGACTTCTTCCGGTTTGAGGTCGGTGTTCATACCGATGCGGTGACGACCATTTCGATAACCGTTCCAGGCGTTGGCAATTCCAATACGGCAACACAGGCACGAACCGGAAAAGGTTCCGCGAAACAGCGCACGTAGACCTTGTCGACTGCGGGTTTGTGCTTCAGGGAAGTCAGGTAAATCTGAACTAGGGTCACATCCCCGAATTCAGCGCCGGTTGCTGCCAGCGTTGCTTTCAAATCATTGAAAACAACCTCGGCTTGCGCCGTAGCATCGCCATCCTCAATTGTACCGTCCGGCCGTATTGGCACATGCACGCTATGCAATATGCCATTTTCCACAATCGCCCACGCATGGGGAGCCGGTGGCTTCTTGTAGCCGGTCTCGATAATGCGGCGCATTGGTAACTTCCTTGCGTTGCCGGTATTCACGAAGATCGATGCCGAATATTACGATTTCCAACGGTGGCGAAATCCATGACCCATTCACCTTGGTATTCAGCAATCATATCCGCCGGGTTTCCGGCGAGGAAACATCTCCCGCCTCCGAGGTTTCGAGAAATTCCCGAAAGTTCTTGCTAAATGCCAGCCTCTTGTCTTTCCACCAGATCTGCATTCCCGGGCAGTGATAGAACCACAGGATGTTTTCCCGGTGGGCAACCCAATAATCTTCCGAAACAAGTCCCGAGTGATATTGAAAAAACAGGTTCTCGAAGGTTCTGAACTGGCTTGTCCCGATTGCTGCAAACCGGAAGAATTGGTCTTCGTCAAGTTTGTCCGGAGTTGCCAGGCCAAGACGGTAGATCCGGCTCAATTCCTCACTGGATGCGATGGTTGCCGCTGTTTCGGCGAGCGCGATTGTCGTCAAATGGTGAGCCTGCGAGTGCATCGCCAGCGTGTTCCTGCGAACTTGGACTGCCAGGTAAACGACTGACAGCACAACGGCGATTGCAGCAAACATACCTGATATGGCAGAAACCGCCGCCCAATCCATGATGCCCTTCTCCGATCGCCTCCACGGGAATGTCTCGGTCTTACCGGCACAGATCATAACCCATCAGCGGGGTGTGTTCCAAATATCGATACCTTGTTGGCAAGCTGAACTGGTCTCCGCGCGGCAATATCCGTACGCAAATGAAAACCCGGCATTGCGGCCGGGTTCCATGTTCAGCGGATGTGGAAGCCGGGCAGCGTGCACCTAGCTGTCTAAAAAACTCCGGAGCTTGCGTGAGCGGCTCGGATGTTTCAGCTTGCGCAGCGCCTTCGCTTCGATCTGGCGGATGCGTTCGCGCGTAACCGAAAACTGCTGACCGACCTCTTCCAAAGTGTGGTCGGTGTTCATGCCGATGCCGAAACGCATGCGCAGCACGCGTTCCTCGCGCGGCGTCAATGACGCTAGTACGCGTGTCGTCGTTTCGCGCAAGTTGGCCTGGATTGCCGCGTCGATCGGCAGGATGGCGTTCTTGTCCTCAATGAAATCGCCGAGATGGGAATCTTCCTCGTCACCAACTGGCGTTTCAAGGCTGATCGGTTCCTTGGCAATCTTCAGCACCTTGCGCACTTTTTCGAGTGGCATGGCAAGTTTTTCCGACAGTTCTTCGGGCGTCGGCTCACGGCCGATCTCGTGCAGCATCTGGCGCGAAGTACGCACGATCTTGTTGATCGTTTCAATCATGTGCACGGGAATGCGGATGGTGCGTGCCTGGTCGGCAATCGACCGGGTGATGGCCTGCCTGATCCACCAGGTCGCATAGGTCGAGAACTTGTAGCCGCGGCGGTATTCGAACTTGTCGACTGCCTTCATCAGGCCAATATTGCCTTCCTGGATCAGATCGAGGAATTGCAAACCGCGATTGGTGTATTTCTTTGCAATCGAGATGACCAGCCGCAGGTTGGCCTCGACCATTTCCTTCTTGGCGATGGCGGCTTCGCGCTCTCCCTTTTGCACCTGGTTGACGATGCGCCTGAATTCAGAG
Source organism: Phyllobacteriaceae bacterium (assembly GCA_024645155.1). GTDB lineage: Bacteria > Pseudomonadota > Alphaproteobacteria > Rhizobiales > Rhizobiaceae > JAHEGF01. Next base: position 8,619 of record JAHEGF010000122.1, read on the forward strand.
ACGGAAATACCTGTTTCAGTCGCAAGGTTCTGGATTTCGGTGCGGATTTCCTTGATATGCACCTTCTCGTTCTTGTTGAAGTCCTTCCAGCCCTTGGCCGAAAGGTTGGCAATGCGGCGAATCCAGTTCGGATCAAGCTCCGAGCCGGAATATTCTTCGAGAAAATTCTCGCGCTTGACGCCATAAGATTCGGCAAGGCGCAGCAGCCGGCCTTCATTTTGCACCAGCCGCTTGTTGATGTCGTAAAGCTGTTCGACCAGCGCTTCGATACGCGCCTGGTTGAGGGAGAGCGACTTGACCGTGGTGACGACCTCTTCCTTCAGCTTCCTGTAGCGGCGCTCCTGACTGGGCGACAGGGTCTTGTTGCCGAGTTTCAGTTCGACGTCCTGGTCCTGGAGGCGGCGGAGCTTCTTGTAGAGATCGGCGATGGTATCGAAGGTCTCGACGACGCCCGGCTTGAGCTCGGCCTCCATGGCCGCCAGCGACAGAGCGTTCTCGTAATCGTCGTCGTCGTCCTCTTCCTGCTGCTGCCGTTTCTGACGGTCCTCGTCGCTTTCGCCGGCGATGTCATCGCCAGGTGCGGTCGGCGGTGCGTCGGCCGTTGGGGTCTCCGCTGCCGGTGCTTCGGCAGACGGTGATGCCTCGGCGGCCGGGGCCGCAGCCGCGGCCGCTGCAGCGCGCATGGCGCCGTTGCTGTACTGGGCCCCGGCATGGGG
>JAHEGF010000364.1 GCA_024645155.1 Phyllobacteriaceae bacterium
GTCGTCGAAGGTCGTATACCAGAAATCCTCCCCCTCGCTGTCGTTGTCAGTCAGGTAGATTCCTGTCCCTTCTGGAGACCAGAGGATCAGATCCAGGTCTTCCACCCAGGTGTGCACAAGCGCAACCGTCACCGTAACTTTGGAAACAAATGGCGGCGCACCGTTGACATCCAGGTATGAAAAGGCAGCATCGAGGTCCGGGACCGGCAGGGGTGTGTCGGTACTGTGATAGGTGTACACAGGCGGGGGCCCGCCCCCGCTGCCGCCGCAGGCGACGAGGAGCAATGGCAGAACCACCAATAATAGTACCGTGCGGCATCGTTTCATGAGTGCCTCCCGATCCGGAGTTGAACCCGGATCTGCTAAATTCCCCGTGATCCCAGATAGTTCATTACCGGAAACCAGGTATCCTGAGGACAGGTTACACGGTGGGGTGAGTGGAAAGCAAGTAAGAGCAGTGGAAGGTGGAAGGTGGAATGGTTAAAGCAGGCGCGAATTTACTTTCCCCCTTAACCTTTGGCCTTGAACCTGCAGCTCCATTCATCCCCTGACCCCAAGGGTTGCCCAGTCGGTTACCAGGCGCACACCATCGCCCAGCGGAAAGTCGCAGGTGGAAAGACGGTTGCGCCATTTACTAATTTGCACTCGTAGATGAGTGGGAGGATGTTCTCATTTCCACTCCCCGGCATTGGCTCCTCAAAGGGGATAAAGGAGATTTTCTCGTCATATATCGAAGACATCGAAGGCATGGACTCTATCACCGCGTTGATCAACTTGCCTCCCGAGGGGCATGTATAGGAAAAGTCTTCCTCGACTCTGTACGTTCCGGTTGCCACCTCCAAAATAGTTACTGCCCTTACGGTTGCGGTCGGATTGTAAATACGGATGTTATGAGCTTGCCGGTTTCCAACCGGGCCACTTGGCCCCTGCTGTCCTGGAGGGCCCGCAATACCCTCGGGGCCTGCCAGTCCTGCCGGTCCCGCCACTCCTCTCGGCCCCGTAAGGCCTATGGGACCTTGTGGCCCTTGTAGGCCACCCTCACCCGTTGATCCCCTTGGGCCCTGAGGGCCAACGGCTCCAGTAGGCCCCTGGGGACCTTGTTCGCCATGGGGGCCTTGGGGGCCAGTGGAGCCGAAAGTGAGGTCGTAGTGGTCCACCTGGTTGTAGGAGGGGCCGGTAACGACGCTGAGTCTCAGGTCCACCGCTTCCAGGGGTCCGGGCAGCGAGATGAGAATAGCGTTCGCGTCGTGCCAAAGGACTTCGGTGAAATAACCGCCGAGCTCAACTTGTGGTGTTGCGCCGTTGTCGAAGTTGTTGCCCAGGATGACCGCGCGGTCAACGGCGTAATCCACATGCGTTGCGATTATATCCAGCGCGTTTCCTCCCGCCTTCTCCCCCGCTAAAGCTCCGGTGACTCCCGCAGCTGAAAGCTGGAGGACAAACAATAACGAAACACAGAAGGAAGTCCTCTTGAGGTATTCCATTTTAAGCCCCTTCCCGTTCATCGAACGCACATGACGTCAAAGGAGACCGTTTTACTGAAGAGTAAATCGTAATTTCTTAATCGCACCCTTAAAAGGGATCTTGCATTCTCACAATCGTTAGCTGGATCTTCATAATTTGCGACGAAGGACTCGACCGTGGTGAGCCAGGGGTCTGAACCGTTTTGTCTCCAGTAAACAACGCTCCCGCACAGGCCGCAGATGTAGCTTTCGTTCACCTGCGTTTCGCCAAAGAGAGGAGCAGGTCCTGCCGTAAATGACACATTCTCCACCATGTTTACAGCGAGAGGTAGTGGAGATGCGGGTTCGCCCGGCTCGCCCTGCGGCCCTTCAGGCCCATCTGGTCCGGCCGGTCCGACTGGCCCCGCAGGCCCCGAGAAACCCCTTGGCCCGTCAGGCCCTTCCGGTCCTATGGGACCCATGTCGCCTTTGATCCCTCTCTCGCCCTGAGGTCCGGCTGGGCCGACAGGACCTGTATCTCCGGTCTCCCCCTGGGGCCCTTCATCACCCTGATCGCCAACTGGTCCAGTTGCTCCGACTGAAAGATCATATTCATCCTGCTGGTTTTGGGAGTTCCCCGTCGAGATGGCGAGCAGGTAATCACCATCAGTTATCGAGGCTGGAAGGTCTGCGATTATCAGCTCGCCATCAGCGTAATTAACGCTCAGTTGCACATCACCCAGCGTAACCACCGGGTCTCCGCCGTAGCTCAGATTTACACCCTGGATGGTGATAAACCCGGAACCATCTGGTTCGAGTCTGTCGACCCAAACCGTTTCAATGGTCAGCTTAAGGGCAGTCCCGCCTCGTGCTGCCGAGGCATCGGGTGTCGGCAGAAAGATCGTGCATATTAATACCGCGCAGAGAACCCTCAGTGCGTTACGACGCGACATCTTATCTCCCCTTTCCCGTGAAGAATAGAAGTCAAATAGGGCCGCAATTAAAAACCCAAACCCCCACAAGGAATAAAAATTATTATTCGTATACTCGTACTAAGGTGTGCACCTCCCCCCGCCTTCGCAGGAATAGGTCGAAGACAGCCCCACCACAAAAGCAAAAAGAACAAGCGCGACCGTGTCAAGGCATCGCATGGTTCCCTGTTTCAGGAGCACAAATGGAATAGGCCTATAAATACGGGACAGGTGAGAAGAATAGATACGTGCTGGCTATCCCCAATACGGCAAACCCAAGATATATTACACGGTAAATTGAGTGGAAATCAAGGGAGGGAAGCAGGGGAGGGGTTAAGGTGGAAGGGTTAAAGCAGGCGCGAATTTACTTTCCCCCCTTCTCCTTTAGCCTTTAACCTGCAGCTCCATTCCCGTCCTGCCTTCTGACCTTTTATAAGAAGGCAGGACCCGACCCCAAGGTTAGAAAAAGATGTTAAAATAC
>JAHEGF010000123.1:0-4895 GCA_024645155.1 Phyllobacteriaceae bacterium
TGTCGAAGAATCTTCGGCTCCGGCTATAAAGGCAATGCGTTCATGACCGCCTTCAACGAGGAAATGAGCTATCTGGCGTCCGCCCTCGATATTGTCAGACGTGACGCTGCTTGCCGGCGATGAAGGAACATAACGGTTGAACAACACAACCGGAATTCCCGTGTCCGCACATTCGCGGGCCAGGGTGGAAGACAATGTGGCCGATGCCATCACAATGCCTTGGACCTGATATTGAAGGATTTGCTGGACCACTTTGTCTTGGCTGCCGGGATCGGTCATGAACAACAGAACCTGATACCCTTCGTCCTGCAGTCGATGGGACAATTGTTCGAGGACAATGGGATAAAACTGGTTATCGAGATAAGCCACCAACACCGCAATCAGCCTGGATTTTCCGCTGATCATCGCGCGCGCGAGGGCATTTGGCCGGTAACCCAGTTCTTGCGCTGCCTTCAGGACTTTTTCGCGCATCGCAGCAGAAACGCTGGCGCCTGGTGTAAATGTGCGGCTCACTGCCGATTGCGATACACTAGCGCGACGGGCGACATCGCCGGATGTTACGATTGATCTGTTCATTGCCGGCACAATGGCTTCAATTGCCCGACTTGTTCAAGTGGTAAACATTATTCATCGATCCGTCTCCGAAAAGTAGCAAGCCGCGTAACTTGACAATTCTAAATGGGTTCTCGTCACTCTCACCTGTAACCAGTCCCTATTTCTCGCAAGCGGTACCAATGCGATACGTACGCTTAAGCGCGTGCGCAATCGGAAGAACAACCGGAAAAAGATCCGATCGATCACGGCTTTGAGTTCACTTCTTCCGAACTCAAGATGCAGATATACCAAATGACGGACCACTCAACTTTTTCAGATCAGGTAAGCCGGACCGCAATGTACGGCTGACTGGAAAACCTCATGGGTAGCAAAAAGGAATGAAACAGGAAGGCGTGGTTCGGTTATCAGCCCGCTCGGTCGTCCGCCTGATAATGGGGTCTTGAATCCAGTGGCCTGATAACCTTGAAAACGCCCGAGGTTTCCCCGCCCGCGCCGCGCCACGGGATTTTCCGAGGCACGCAGGCGAAATTTGCGGGCAAACCGAGCGCGATGCCGGAGCCGGCGCACAGCAGTTTCCTGTCACGCAGTGCGACGCCGATTTCAACCAGATCATCACTGCGGACGGCATCGATAATGACCATTGCCCGCGGCGCCCGCATCGCGGCCGGAAAAGCACGCAAATTCAATATCTCAATGGGTTATGACTAGAATGGTGCCCCTGGCCGGACTCGAACCAGCACTCCTTGCGGAACTCGATTTTGAGTCGAGCGCGTCTACCAATTCCGCCACAGGGGCATTCCGGCGCAAAGGCCGGACCCGCGCGGAATATAGTAACAGCATGGCGGCGGTCAACAGATTATCGGCATTCCGGAGCAATTGCTTGCACTCCACCAAAGCCGATTGTAGGTACGCACAGTCTCATCCATTCCCGGACCCAGCGATGTTACGCCGCCTGTACGACTGGACCATGTCCTTTGCCCAAACCCGCCATGCCGAGCGCGCATTGGCGGCGGTGTCATTCATCGAAAGCTCGGTATTCCCGATCCCGCCCGATGTGCTGCTCATTCCCATGGTTCTTGCAGACCGGTCAAGATGGCTGCGTTACGCCATCGTATGCACAGTGGCATCTATCGCAGGTGCATTTCTCGGCTATCTGATCGGTGCCTTTCTTTTCGAGGTCATCGGCCAGCCGATCCTTGATTTCTATGGCAAGGCAGACAGTTTCGAGACAATCCGGCAATGGTACAACACCTGGGGCGGTTGGGGCGTACTGTTTGCCGCTGTCACACCGTTTCCCTACAAGGTCCTGACCATTTTCTCGGGTGCAACCGGCTTGAACCTCGTCATATTTACGGTGGTGAGCGTTATTGGGCGCGGTTTGCGCTTCTCGCTGGTTGCATGGCTCCTCAAGCAGTTCGGCGAACCGATTCGCCAGTTTATCGAGCGTTACCTCGGCCTGCTTTTCACCGTATTCATGGTGTTGCTGATAGGCGGCTTTGTCGCGGTCAAATATATTTTCTGAGGATTTGCCATGCTGAATTTCCCGACAAGCAATCTCCAGAAAGCGGCAGCGCTGTTTTTGGTGCTGGCAATGGCTGCAACCGTTGGCACTGCACTCGGATTTGAACACATCGGCGGATATATTCCCTGCAAGCTGTGCCTGCAGCAACGCGAACCCTACTACGCCGCCATACCCCTTCTGGCAATTGCAGCGCTTGGTGCATTGCGTGGGTGGCCACCCTATGTCAGTCGCGGTTTGCTGATTGTCGGCGGGCTGCTGATGACCTACGGCCTTGCACTTGCCGTCTTTCACTCGGGCGTCGAATGGGCGTGGTGGCCCGGTCCGGCCGATTGCACGGCAGCAGCGACGGCACCGCAATCCAGCGCTGGCAATTTGCTGTCGGCAATCGACGAAATCGTGCCTCCGTCATGCGACAAGGCAGCCGGCCGTTTTCTTGGTCTGTCATTTGCAGGCTGGAACGTGCTTGCGAGCGCATTTCTGGCCGCGGTCTGCTATTATGCCGCGCTGGCCAAAAAGTAACCGGACGTATTTACGGCTCCAGTTCGACGTCCCAGTAAAGGAAATCCATCCAGCTTTCGTGGAGATGGTTGGGTGGAAACATCCGGCCGTTATTGTGCAAGTCCTGTACCGTCGGCAGGTAGGGTTTCTGTATTGGCCACATTTTCGCTTCCCTAGGCAACTGACCGCCCTTGCGCAGGTTACAAGGCGAACACGCCGCAACCACGTTCTCCCAGGTGGTCATGCCACCGCAACGCCGCGGCACCACGTGATCGAAAGTCAGATCATCGACAGAGCCGCAATACTGGCATTCAAATCTGTCGCGCAAAAAAACGTTGAAACGGGTAAATGCCGGATGCCGGGACGGCTTGATGTAGTTCTTGAGTGAAACCACGCTTGGAACATTCATCGAGAATGACGGTGAAGATACCGCATGATCATATTCGGCGACAATGTTTACGCGTTCAAGAAACACCGCCTTGATCGCATCCTGCCACGACCAAAGAGACAAGGGATAATAGCTTAGCGGACGGTAATCCGCGTTCAGTACCAGCGCTGGCAACCCGTCTGGCGAGACTGCGATTGTCATCCGTTAATCTCCGTTCCGGTCCAGTGTCATTGATCACGAAAATGCATCCGGACGGTGACAGATTTGCGAAGATACAGGACAAATGCAACCAAAAAAAATGCGGCCAATCGCCTTCAATTACCGAATTGGGTGCAATTTGTCAGGGAACGGCGTCGCGCTTGCGGGTTTTTGCATAATAGGCCCAAAACAGGCGGGCGGCGACCGACCGCCAGGGCCGCCATGATTCGGAAAGTGCAGCAAGTTCCTTTTCCGCAGGCCGTCCGGTCAGCGCGAATGCTTCACCAACCGCGCTTTGCAGAGCCACGTCACGTGCAGGGAATATATCGGGATGCCCGGCAGCAGACAAAAGATAGACTTCGGCCGTCCATAATCCGATTCCGTGGACTGCGGTCATTTGCTCAATGGCATCATCGCGATCACACTGGCACAGCCCATGCAGATCGAGTTCTCCGGAAATGACCGCTTCGGCGACGGAGATCATTGTCTTCTGTTTCGGATGCGACAGGCCCGCGCGGCGAAATAGTTTGTCCCCGCCATCCAGAACGGCCTGAGCCGATAGCGGATTGGCAAGTGTTTTCAAACGGGTGAATATCGCTTGGGCACTCGCTTTGGAGACCTGCTGCGAAATGATGATCGAGACAAGGCTTTCAAAACCCGGGTCCGTGCGGCGCAGGGGAACCGGACCCGCAACACGGCACACCTCAACGAGACGCGGGTCGGCCGCGCACAACCGTGCAAGCCCTTCGTCTATGGCATTCGCTGTATCGATCCGTTGCACGACGGTCTTTCCTTGTATTGCACAAGACGGTAGCAATCATGACAGCCAGCGTCCAATCCCGAACCGTGATATCAGCATTGCTCATGACCCAGCGAGTCTTCCGTTTTGCACCAAGTCCGAACGGCCGGTTGCATCTCGGTCATGCCTATTCCGCCCTGCTCAATTACGACATGGCAACGGTATCCGACGGACGGTTTCTGTTGCGCATCGAGGACATCGATATCACACGATGCTCCCCCGAGTTAGAGCAACTGATCTATGATGATCTTGCCTGGCTGGGCCTGTCCTGGGAGAAACCGGTCCGCCGCCAGTCCGAGCATTTTGACGACTATCAGGCCGCTCTCGATGTCATGATAGACGCAGGTCTCGTCTATCCGTCATTCATGAGCCGCGGTGAAGTGCGGGTAATGATTTCGAGCCACATGGAAGCCGGGAAATCCTGGCCGCACGATCCTGACGGCGTTCCCCTTTATCCGCAATCCGAACGCGATCTTGATGGAGGCACGGCGCGCAAGCGGATCGCCGATGGCCAGCCCTACGCGTGGAGGATGAATATTGAACGGGCTCAGGAATATGTCGGCGGCAACTGGATTGGCTGGGCTGAAACAGGCAGTGGCCCTGCCGGAGAAACCGGCAAGGTGAAGACCGATCCGGCAGTTTGGGGAGACCCAATCATTGCCCGCAAGGAGGTCCCGGCGAGTTACCATCTCTCGGTCGTTATCGACGACGCGCTCCAAGGTGTGACCGATATAGTTCGCGGCGTTGACCTTTTTTATGCCACTTCCATCCATCGCCTGTTGCAGGAAATCCTGGGACTGGGCGTTCCACGTTACCACCACCATGCCCTGATACTGGATTCAGACAACCGCAAACTGTCGAAAAGCAGACAGGACACCGGCATTTCGGAACTGCGCCGCGCCGGAATGACACCGGCCGACATCCGCAAAATGGTC
>JAHEGF010000123.1:4905-9282 GCA_024645155.1 Phyllobacteriaceae bacterium
AAAATGGTCGGATTGCAAACTGCCCTCTAGTGGCCGAAGAATCGACGTAATCCGGCTTTTGTCAACGCGAGAAAGGAGTAAACGACAAACGCACCGGTCAATCCGTAGGGAACAGCGACATCAAGTCGCCTGAGCGATATGCCGTTCAAATTGCATATATAGACCGTTCCGAAAAACGCACCGGTCACAATAAGCGCATTGAGCACCGCACCAAATCCGTCTTTTCCCATGATTCCATCGAGCGCCAAGCCAAGCATGAAAGACAATACTCCCACGCAGGCGACAGCTATCAGTATCCATTGCAATTCCAGATTCCATATCATCAGCGAAATCTCCATGCAGCATACCACCGCCCGAATCCGGTAAGACCCAGGCGAATTGCCAAATCCTAGGCCACAAACCTTTCCAATTGCTTTACGCGCTATAAAGGTTAACAGGATCCTTTACGCATATCGGGGACATTCCGGATTGAATTATCTTCACCGCATCGCACCCGGTCTCTTCGTGGCCTTGTGGGCTACGGGCTTTATCGGGGCCCGCTATGCAATGCCCTGGGCTGAACCGTTCCTGTTTCTTTTTGTTCGTTTTGCAATCGCATTTGCAATTTTGGCAGCGCTTACTGCAGCCATTCGCACTGCCGCGCTGAGACCCCGGCCACGCCAGATTTTGCACTCCATGTTTGTCGGCTGCCTAATTCATGGTGTCTACCTGGGAGGCGTGTTCTGGGCGATCAAGCACGGAATGCCGGCCGGCTTGTCTGCACTGATAGTCGGGCTGCAACCGTTGATAACTGCATTTATGGCCGCCGTGTTCCTTCGCGACACGGTCACCGCCCGCCAATGGGCTGGCCTTGCTATCGGATTTTCCGGAGTCGCGCTTGTTTTGCAGCCTGCATTCGGCACAGCCGGGCAGGTAACGCCCGCGACACTGTTTTCAGCAGTTCTAGCAGTGGTTGGCATGAGCGCCGGTACAATCTGGCAGAAGCGCCATGCCGGCGATATCGATCTGTTGTCGGGAACCATTTTTCAGTATCTAGGGGCTGCCCTGCTGATGTCCGCATTGGCGACGGCTTTTGAAGTTCCCGTCTACACCCTTACCGGTGAGCTGGTTTTTGCCATGGTGTGGCTGGTGTTCGTTCTGTCGATCGGAGCCATATTCCTGCTCATGGTACTGATACGCGAAGGGGAAGTCGCCAAGGTTGCTTCGTTGTTTTATCTGGTTCCCGGTGTAACCGCGGTTCTGGCGTGGATATTGTTCGCAGAAGACCTTGCACCTGTGCAGATTGCCGGCATGGTGGTCGCTGCGGCAGGTGTTGCATTTGCGACCAGCGGAAGCAGGACAACACCCGTTAGGCCCCGTTAGTGCATGATACCGGCAAGGCGAGAACAATGAAACCCGGACGTTCCATCCTCATTACCGGCACATCATCGGGGATTGGTGCATACTGCGCCCGTGCTCTCATGGATGATGGTTGGCGTGTATATGCAACGGCGCGCAAAAAGAGCGACATCGAAGCAATGCAGGAAGCCGGTATTGCATGTTTTTATCTCGACTATTGTGAGCCGGATTCCATCGAGGCCTGTCTGCAAGCAGTTCTCGAACAAAATGGCGGAATGCTCGATGCCCTGTTCAACAACGGCGCCTATGCACAAGCGGGTGCGGTTGAGGATTTGCCGGTGGACGCGTTGCGCGCCCAGTTCGAGGCCAATTTTTTCGGCTGGCATGACCTGACCCGGAAAGTTGTCACCGTGATGCGCCAGCAGGGTCACGGGCGCATCGTTCACTGCTCGTCGATTGTCGGATTAATGCCTGTAAAATACCGCGGAGCCTACTGTGCTTCGAAACACGCTTTGGAAGGCCTGATGCAGTGCATGCGCATGGAACTGTCCGGTTCCGGCATCCATGTATCGCTTATCGAGCCGGGCCCCGTCGAATCGGAGATTGCGCGCAATGGCCTGCCATGGTTCGAAAGAAATATCGATTTCGAGAACTCCGCCCATCGCATTGCCTATCGCAATCAGGTCGATAGATTGCAGTCCGGTGGCACGAAGTCGCGCTTCAAGCCGGGACCGCGGGCCGTTTACAAGGAACTGAAACATGCTCTCAACGACCCCAGGCCCAAACCGCATTACGTCGTAACATTGCCTGCTAAATCAGGTGTGGTATTGAAGAGACTACTACCTATGCGTTTATTTTATCGGATATTGTCGGCACAAGGTTGAAAGCAGCATCAACTGATGGCGTATATGACAATCCCCGGAAAGGACCACTGAATGGACAGTGTTTTCAATTTTTTTGCCGTCGTGTTCATGACAGCCGTTGTTATCGTCTTAATTCGCGGTCTGTTCAACATGATGAAGGGCGGGCCAGGCAGCACATCCAACAAGATGATGCAATTGCGCGTATTGTTGCAGTTCATTGCAGTTATCCTGATAGTCCTCGCTGTCTATTTCGGCAGGCCTTCATAGCCGCAGGGGAGAGCAGTTTGGTGAAGCTCAACAAGATCTACACAAGGACAGGCGATGGCGGCACCACTGCGCTTGTCGGTGGTGCACGTCGGTCAAAGAATGACCTTCGCGTCGCTGCCTATGGAACCGTTGACGAAACAAATGCATTTGTGGGTCTGGCCCGCATCCATACTGCCGGGGCGCACCCCGACATAGACGCGATGTTGGGCCGCATACAAAATGACCTGTTTGATCTTGGTGCCGATCTGGCTACCCCACCTGCAGACAATTCAGCCGAAGACGGAGCGCTGCGCATTGTCCCCGCCCAGGTTACCCGCCTCGAGAAGGAAATCGATCGGCTAAACGTTGCGCTTGAACCGCTGAAATCATTTGTCTTGCCAGGAGGCACACCGGCCGCTGCGGCCTTGCATGCAGCACGCACCGTTGCCAGGCGCGCCGAACGATTGATGGCCGGACTGGCCGGGCTGGAAGATGAAACCGTCGGCGCTCCTGCCCTCCAATACATCAACCGGCTGTCCGATTACCTGTTTGTCGTCAGCCGCGCGGTCAATGGCAACGGACAATGCGACGTGCTATGGGTCCCTGGCAAGAACCGCTGACCCGCACACATCGGACGACCGAATGTTCATCCCGCTGCACGACGCCAACAATCTGGAGCACATCCGCCTCCAATTCGTGACCATCGCATTGATCGCGATCAACGTGGCGATCTGGATTTTGACCGCCAGCGGCGCGGCCGAAACGATCCAGGGTGCCGCCTTCGGCCTCGGATACATTCCCGCAGTGGCCAATGATCATGCGGCATTGCCACGCGAACTGGTCATGGTCCCTGCACCGGCTACCTACATAACCTATGCATTTCTCCACGCCGATATCCTGCATCTGGGCGGCAACATGCTGTTTCTCTGGGTTTTCGGCGACAACGTCGAGGATGCATTCGGTCATTTCCGGTTTCTGGTTTTTTACCTTGCATGCGCTGCCGCCGGTGCTTTCATGCACGGCGTGATTACGCCGCTATCGGAGGAACCGCTGATCGGTGCATCGGGAGCCGTTGCCGGCATCGTTGCCGCCTATCTCATTCTACATCCGAAAGTGCGGCTCTGGGTGCTCGCCTTTGGCAGCATCCCGCTACGCATCCCGGCTGCCATTCCGCTGGCGGTCTGGGTCATCTACCAATTTTACATGTTGATCGCCGGCGATGGCGGCCCGGTTTCGTGGTCGGCCCATATTGGCGGTATGATCGCCGGTGCCATACTTATAATAGTGATGCGGCGCAGGGACGTGCCGCTGTTTGACCGCAGTGTCGTGACCCCAAAGGCGGTTGTGGTAGCACCCAAACCGGTGCCCGTCGAACCGGAACAAATGCCTTGGGGCCGTCATTGAAGAGCCGATTGCTCCTTCATGCATCGGTCAATATGCCGCGCGTCGAATATTGACGGGAACGGCGAGACTATCTAGGTTCCGCGCGGTTCGCTTTGTGCGGCGCACAACAAACGGGGCGACAGGTCGGAATAACCTCTCAATGTGCCGTCATACGACAAGTGCGCACAAATGTTATGCCGTATCCGGCACAAGACTGATCTAGCAGAAAGGTATTGAGCACATGAAAGTCCTCGTTCCGGTGAAACGGGTCGTTGATTACAACGTCAAAATCCGCGTCAGGGCCGACGGTTCGGGCGTTGAACTAGCCAACGTCAAGATGTCGATGAACCCCTTCGACGAAATCGGTGTTGAAGAAGCCATCCGCATGAAGGAAGCCGGTACCGCATCCGAGATCATCGCCGTTTCGATTGGCCCCCAGCAGGCCCAGGAGACAATCCGCACGGCGCTCGCGATGGGCGCCGATCGCGGCATTCTCGTCAAAACCGATGATGCGACCGAGCCGTTGGCAGTTGCCAAGATCCTCAAG
>JAHEGF010000365.1:0-2287 GCA_024645155.1 Phyllobacteriaceae bacterium
CAATGGTCCCGGAAGACGGCGCCACGCTGAAGTACTCCCCCTTCCAGAAAAACTGTTCATATTGGTGGATGTGAACGTCGATTCCCGTGCTGGCGGCTATCCGATCGGATTCCAAACCGGCACAATTGACCAGGTAACGGGTCGTAAATTTTTCCGTCTGTCCGTCGGGATAGCGCACGTGAACCCGGTAGCGCGGTCCGGCTAAGGGCTCGACCCTTTCAACAACGCACCGATAGACGAACTGGACGTTGTTTCTTTGGGCCTGTGCGACAAAATGGCGCATTAGACGGTGCGAGTGAATAATGCCTGTCGACGGAGAAAATAAGGCCGAAACCGCCCTAACGTTGGGTTCAATCCGGGCCATCTGATCACCGCTCAGGTATTGCAGGTCTTCGACGCCATTGGCCCGCGCTTTGGCTTCGATCGATGCCAGGAAGTCTTCTTCGTTCTTATTGGTCGCCACGATGAGCTTGCCGCAATTTCGAAAGGGAATTCGCCTTGCTTCGCACAAGGCGTAAAGCATTTGCCGGCCCTCTACGCACAAGCGCGCTTTAAGCGTGCTGGGTGGATAATAGATCCCGGCATGGATCACCTCACTGTTGCGGCTGCTTGTTTCCTGACCGAACTTTTCATTTTTCTCGATCACGAAGACATTTTTATGGTTCTGTGAACATCGGGCGGCAACGGCCAAGCCGACAACTCCCGCGCCGATGATGGTCAATTCGATATCCAATTTCTCAGTCTTTTCCGATCGTTTTATTAATTTTTTTCACGTATGCCATTATGTCGCATTTTCGTTCGAGACCGGAAGCCGCCATAAAGCGCGTCTTGCCGAAGATCGGCCGTTCCGGCCAAGCCCGGTCGTGAACGCCGTAAATCCAGGCCACACCGGTGTAAGAATTCGGATCGCGCCCGTCGAGGAAGTATTTGTTGTTGAGCGCAAGGGTGATATCGAAGGCTTGCTGCGGCGTCCGGCTCCACTCGAGTATCTTTTTACCCCAGTACATGCGCATGTAGTTGTGCATGAAACCGGTATGTTTCATCTCCAACATGGCGGCATTCCAGTAAGGATCGTGAGTTTCGGCATTCTCCAGTTGCGTCCGACTGTAGCGATTTGGGCGATCGTCCGACAGATGGTCGGACAGCGTTTGCGAAGCCCAGCCGGGTATGCAGTCGTATGTGTCGTAGTTTGGAGTGAAGTTGACAAAATTGACCGCCAGTTCCCGTCGCACAATCAGCTGTTCAAGATATGCTTCGATAGCGTCCAAACCGACCTTTCGGCCGTCTACGGCCTTGACCTGCAGCGCCAGGTACAGGGGGGAGATCTGGCCGAAATGAAGATAGGGACTCATGTGGGAAATATCATCTGTTTGCGGCTGGTTGTGGTGGTCGGGATAATGCTTCAGACTTTGGTTTAAAAAATTCTTTAGCCTTTTTTTAGCCTCGCGGGTACCGCCTTTGAAGAACAGGTTGACCGGCTCGACGCTGCGGTCGACATCCAGTCGGGACTGCAGCGCGTCGATCGCCTCAAGGTTGAGGTTCGCCCTTAAATTCTTTATGTCAAGCCCCAGGGAACTGTTCTTTAGAGGCACGACGTGAAACTCTTTCAGGTATTCGTTCAGGTGGCGGGTGATTTTCGGCCGCAGAGTGCGGGCGGCATATTCGGCCTTGCTGCTGGTAACCGCAACCGGAACGACCACGTCGGCTTCCACCTGGACAACCCGGCAGGCGGCCTTACGTGCGAGACTTCGACGCCAGGCCTTCTGAAAACGCAAATAGCCGCAGTCGCAGACAATGGCAGCCGCTCTCTGCCCCGCCTTTAGGGCCACATCGGGCGGTGAGCCCAACTGCACCGCCATTTGAATCCCGCGTTTTTCCAGAGTGGCGACCGTTTCGCGCAAACCTTCCAGCATGAAACGGTAATGACGCAGATTGGCCTCGGGATACCCGTTTGTCAGTCCAAACACCACCACCATCGGCCGATCGAGATGGTTGGCAAGTTCAACGGCATATTCCAGGGCCTGATTTTCTTCGGCCCGCTGGGATTGCTGCATCCAGTAAAGGACGAAGTCGCCGTCGGTCATCTTCTTCTGATTAAGCAGTTTGATGCGGGTGGGTTCGATCGACAAAGAATGCGACGGTTGAGGCATGGATTGTATCCTTCCGGGCCGATAGGCAAAGCGCTCAGACAGCATCTACTATTAACCGACCATCGTTATAGAAACCATCAGTTTAGGGCGAGCTGCCAATATCAATGAATCTGGTGGCGCCAGATGACATTCGGCAT
>JAHEGF010000365.1:2301-2882 GCA_024645155.1 Phyllobacteriaceae bacterium
CACTTGCTAAAAAAATAGGTAACAGTGCCATGCACTGTTACCTATGAAAAATCAAGGCGCGTTATCCGGGTATCGAAACCGGCGAAGATTTTCCAATTTCTTCCATCGTTTCTTCGTATTTACTGCGCATGTCGACGTGCCCTTTGTCGATTTCTTGTTTCATCGGACTCCAGTCGGTCGGGCACTCGACCTTTAGCTGTTCGAGTCGTCCGGACAATTCCTCAACGATCATGTGAAGATCTTCAATCTTGGGCTGAATCTTTTCTCTATCGGCCGTGCCGAGTTTGTCGAATTTGCGCCAGGTGTCGTAGAGCTTCGCCTTCCATGCAGTAAGTTCCATTTCCATTCCAGAACAAAAATCTTTTACGTCCATAGCTTCCCCCTTTTCTGATTGCGGTTTGAAGGTTATTGATCTGCAAAGCGCCCCTTTCGAAAGACCATAAATAACCCTAAATAATACTTTATAATAGTAACGAATCAATGTTTGTCAATGGACTCAACCGATGCCCCGGCGGTGCTACCGATACAGCGGAGGGAAGCCCACAACGAGAACAGGCCCGCTTTCATGGGTCAAACTTCAC
>JAHEGF010000366.1:0-1136 GCA_024645155.1 Phyllobacteriaceae bacterium
CGAGTTGACCAGTTCCGCGCTCGTATCAGCCGGGTTGTCACCCAGGATAACGAACAGCCTCTTGAAAAGATTTGCCATTTTAATTATCAATCTTTCTCGTTTTTGTCGGTTCAAACCATCATGACCAATCAGCACACATAAAAAAAGCCCCGAACATAATCCGGGGCTCTAAAAGCGCATCGCATAGGCATAGAAGTGTGGGGACTGCCTGTCTTGAGGAGCGACGCGCTAGGCACAGTCAACTTACAGCCTTAGGATAATGATTCGATGTTAAAAAACTGTCAATTGATCGTTTTGTAATCGTGATAAATAGCGCGAATACGATAAAATCGGTGTCAGGCAACCTGTTTTCTTGCTTTTTTCAAGTGGACCAGGAGCAACGAGATCGCCGCGGGCGTCATTCCCGGAATCCTTGAAGCCTGGCCGATGGTGTCTGGCTTCGTCCGGTTCAATTTCTCGCTGACCTCCGTGGAAAGTCCGCGCACCCGGCTGTAGTCAAAATCATCGGCGATCGGCATGTCGTCATGACGCCGACGGCGTTCGATGTCTTCGTTCTGGCGCTCCAGGTATCCGGCGTAACGCACCTGGATTTCAACCTGCTCGGCAACCCTCGGATCGTCGACGCCCGGACTCAGACCCTCTACCGCCAAAAGTTTCTGGTAATCCATTTCCGGTCGTTTCAGCAAATCCAGGGCCCGGCTCTCCTTACCCAGGCGAATTCCGTGCAAGGCCTCGAGCGACCTGCCGAGTTCATTGCCCGGCGTCACCCAGATTTCACTGAGCCGCTGTCGCTCATCTGCGATGGTCTCGCGTTTGGCGCAAAAGGCCTGCCAGCGAATGTCGTCGACCAGGCGCAGGTCGCGGCCTTTTTCAGTCAGTCGGAGGTCGGCGTTATCTTCCCTCAATAGCAGGCGATACTCTGCACGGCTGGTAAACATCCGATAAGGTTCCAGCGTGCCCTGTGTGACCAGGTCGTCGATCATCACGCCCATGTAAGATTCATCACGCCGAGGCACCCACATCGATTCACCGCGGGTCAGGCGGGCGGCGTTCACTCCTGCAACCAGGCCCTGTGCCGCCGCTTCTTCATAACCCGTGGTTCCGTTGATCTGGCCCGCGAAAAACAGGCCGGGTAC
>JAHEGF010000366.1:1146-2490 GCA_024645155.1 Phyllobacteriaceae bacterium
TTCCCGCGGATCGAAGAAGTCGTATTCGATCGCATAGCCGGGGCGTGTTATGTGCGCCTTTTCGAAGCCGCGAATTGAGTGTACGAAATCCAATTGGACATCGAATGGCAAGCTGGTAGAGATACCATTGGGGTAAAGTTCCCTTGTGTTCAGGCCCTCTGGCTCGACAAAAATCTGGTGACTGCCGCGGTCGGCGAATCGGACCACTTTGTCCTCGATGGAAGGACAATAGCGGGGTCCTACGCCCTCAATCACCCCGGAATACATGGGCGAGCGGTGCAGAGCCTCACGGATGATGCCGTGGGTGGTTTCCGTCGTGTGCGTGATCCAGCAGCACACCTGCTCGGGGTGATCGACTACACTTCCCATGTAGGAGAAAACCGGCCGCGGCTCGTCTCCCGGCTGTTCCCGCATCTTGCTGAAATCAACGGTCTTGCCATCGATGCGTGGCGGGGTGCCCGTCTTGAGGCGAGAGACTTTGAACGGCATCTCCCGTAAATGCGCAGCCAGGATATTGGACGGAGGGTCACCGGCCCGCCCGCCTTCGAACTGTTCCTCGCCGATGTGAATTCTGCCGCCCAGGAAAGTTCCGGTCGTCAATACAACCGCCGCTGAGTGAAAATCGAGGCCTGCAGCGGTACGGCACCCGGCGACTCGGCCATTCTCCATCAACAGGCCGTCGACCGCCGCCTGGAAAATCGACAGGTTTTCCTGTTGCTCAACCGCCTTGCGGACAAAGGCACGGTAAAGGTTTCGGTCGCACTGCGCACGGGTAGCGCGCACCGCAGGGCCTTTGCTTGAATTCAGGGTTCTGAACTGAATACCGGCCGCGTCGGCTGCGTGAGCCATAACTCCACCCAGCGCATCAATTTCCTTGACCAGGTGCCCCTTGCCAATGCCGCCGATGGCCGGATTGCAACTCATCTGCCCGATGGTTTCGATGCTGTGCGTGACCAGCAGGGTTCGGGCACCGCTGCGTGCCGCAGCCAACGCAGCCTCGGTGCCGGCATGACCGCCACCAATCACCAGAACGTCAAAAGATTCGGAATATCGCATCGCCGGATGAACCTTACTGCTTGTGCACCGTTCGAGGTGATTTGGGAGCATGGGAACTTCTCGACACCGCGGCACGCTGGCCGCCTGAGCGGTCGAATCCTGACGGGCGGTCAGAGCCCCTGGTTGAAGCGGAAAATGGCGAGGCAGCCTGCGCACGCCGGTAAACGGAGGCCGGCTGGACCGGGACGGGCTTCGCCCCACTGTTGTTCGGGAGATCACGATTGTCCGGCGCTCGGTAAAGCGAACCCATGAGCCCCTGATTCGCGACAAGGGTTCCGCCCGGGAATC
>JAHEGF010000366.1:2500-2876 GCA_024645155.1 Phyllobacteriaceae bacterium
CGCTGCGCCAATGACCGGGGTGATTCCAATGCGGCGGTCGCGGGCACGAGTAGTACCCGTAATAAGGGAAGTATCCCGGTCGATACCCGCCCGCCCACCAGGGATGCAAGCCGAGACCTAAAAACACCATCGAGCCGCTATCGTAGTAGGGAGCATGGCTGACCTTTTCAGCAATGTAATAATCGCCTTCAGCATTCACATAAACCGGGTAGTAGGGGCTCGCGCAGCCCACCACCAGGATCAGAAAAAATATTAATATCGGCGTTTTCATGGCAATTGTAAGAATAACACGACCCTGGCATAAACCCTGAAAATGAAAGAAGATTGATCCTGCCCGGGTCTTCGCATACAAGGATGGACTTTTGATGGCTGACAG
>JAHEGF010000124.1 GCA_024645155.1 Phyllobacteriaceae bacterium
CCGACATTCAAGGCTAATGCCCGCCTGGCAATCGATGATACGCAATTGCAACGGGCGCTTGGCAACGTGCGTTCCGGGTTTATCGGCAAACGCCAAAAGGCGGTCGATGAACTGCCCGAATTCGAGGAACTGCGCGACAAGGCGCGGGAGATAAAGAACCATACGCTTGATCACCTCGACCTTTATCTCGAAGCTTACGAGGAACGGGTTAAGACATCCGGCGGTTTTGTTCACTGGGCGGAAACCGCTGCTGATGCGCGACAGATCATTCTCGATATCTGCCGGGCGGCAGGCGCACGGACGGTTACAAAAGGTAAGTCGATGATTACCGAAGAAATCGGTCTCAACGACTTTCTCGAGCAGGAAAGTATCACGCCTGTCGAAACGGATCTTGGCGAATATATCATACAACTGCGTGGCGAACATCCGAGCCATATCATTGCGCCGGCCGTTCATCTCAACAAGGATCAGATTGAAGCAGATTTTCGCCGCGTCCATGATCACCTGCCGCCCGGCCGCGACCTGGAGGAGCCCGAAGCCCTGTTGGGCGAAGCGCGGCGGGTTTTGCGGTCGAAATATTTCGAAGCCGATGTCGGCATCACCGGTGCCAATTTCCTGGTGGCCGAAACCGGTTCATCGATCATCGTGACCAATGAAGGCAATGGTGACCTCACCCAGACGCTGGCAAAGGTGCATGTGGTTGTCGCCTCGATTGAAAAAGTTGTTCCGACACTTGAGGATGCGAGCCAGATCCTGCGGATCCTGGCCCGCTCGGCAACCGGCCAGGACATGA
This sequence comes from Phyllobacteriaceae bacterium, assembly GCA_024645155.1. Taxonomy (GTDB): domain Bacteria; phylum Pseudomonadota; class Alphaproteobacteria; order Rhizobiales; family Rhizobiaceae; genus JAHEGF01. The sequence goes on from JAHEGF010000124.1 coordinate 794, forward strand.
GCGTGTACACCACGTTGTCCACCGGCGCCCGGCGCGACGACGACCCGGACGGCCCCGAAGAGTATCATGTTGTCCTACTCGACAACGGAAGAACGTCAATGCTTGGAACGGAGTTCCAGGACATGCTGCGCTGCATTCGCTGCGGAGCCTGCATGAACCATTGCCCAGTCTATCACTCGGTCGGCGGACATGCCTATGGCTGGGTCTATCCGGGGCCGATGGGCGCCGTGCTGACGCCGTCGCTGATCGGCGTCGACAAGAGCGGCCATCTTCCCAATGCGTCGACTTTTTGCGGACGGTGCGAAAGCGTTTGCCCGATGCGCATACCGCTGCCGAAAATGATGCGGCATTGGCGGGAGCGCGAGTTCGAACGCGGTCTAAATCCCGCTGTGGCCAGATACGGCATCAAGATGTGGGCATATATCGCAAAAAGGCCGCGTCTTTACCGGTTCCTGACCTCCCTTGCCATCCCTACACTTTCGATGTTCGCAGGCAAGGATAACCGCTTTTCATGGCTCCCGATGGCAGGTGGCTGGACGAGGCATCGCGATCTACCGGCACCTGAATCGCGAACTTTCATGCAACAATGGCAACAGCGCGAGGCGCTCAAGCAGGAGGCGCAGCCATGAGTGCGAGGGCAGACATTCTCGGCCGAATCAAGCGCACTAAGGAAGCGCCGGACGACAGTCAACGCGCGATGGAGGTTGCCCGCCGCCTGTCTTCACCGCCAAAGGGCATCATACCGGCGCGAGGCCAGCTTGATGCGAAAGGGCGGACAGCGCTTTTCTGCAAAGAAGCGGAGAAAGTGTCCGCGACGGTTAGGAAGGTGAAGGCACGTGCCGATGTTCCCAAGGCCGTGGCTGCCTATCTGAGGTCGAAGAACCTGCCGTCGGAAATCCGAATGGGCGAAGACAGCCGTTTTTCGCGTATGCCATGGAAAAAGCAGCGGGCGCTTGAAATTAAAAATGGCGCCTCTGACGGTGACGACGAAGCGGCAATCAGCTACGCATCCGGTGCGATTGCGGAAAGCGGAACGCTTGTTCTTTGCTCAGGTGCAGCCAATCCGACAACGCTCAATTTTCTGCCGGAACATCATATCGTCATTGTCGATGCCAAGGACGTTGCGGGTGACATGGAAACCGTAATAACACGGCTGCGCAAAACCTACGGGCGCGGTGAGTTGCCGAGAAATGTAAACCTCATATCGGGACCCTCGCGTTCCGGTGATGTCGAACAGACTATCATTTTGGGCGCGCATGGACCCCGTGCATTGCATATCATTATCGTGGACTAGCAGCAGTGGCAGCAGTAGCTCCACCCGATTTCCATTCGGCCCGCGTCCCCGACGGAATGCGCGTTTACGCAATTGGAGATGTTCACGGACAACTCGGGCTGCTGGAAAAGTTGCACCGGAAAATCGAAGCAGAAATCGCACACGCCTCCGGTCAGCGCTGTATCATCGTACATGTTGGCGACTATGTAGATCGCGGCCCCAATTCTGCCGGCGTCCTCGATTTTCTTCGCGATGCGACGGCGCGCAACCCGGATATCATTGCGCTAGCCGGCAATCACGACCTACGTTTATTGGATCTTGTGCGGGGCGACCAGTGCGACATGGCCTTTCCGCGTTACGGCGGTATTGAGACCGCCCATTCCTACGGGGTTAGCGACGATCTTGGAGATCCACAAAGTTTCGATCAGGCGGTAATAAAACTGCGCAAAGCGGTGCCGCAGACTCACGTCACATTCCTGGAGTCATTGCCGCTATCAGTGGAATTCGGGGACTTTTTTTTCTGTCACGCCGGGATCAGACCAGGAGTGCCGCTGGATGACCAGGATGAACACGACCTCGTGTGGATCCGACATGATTTTCTCGAATGGCAAGGTCTTCATCCGAAGGTCATCGTCCATGGGCATACACCAAATAACGGGCCGGAAGTCCTTGCAAACCGGGTAAATATCGACACGATGGCATACCAAAGAGGAGAACTGACGGCGCTGGTCATTGAAGGCCGTCAAAAGCGGTTCATTACGGCTCAATCTCACAAATACCAACAGTAAATCAGGGTATCGGAACCATGGCAATTGGTGACATCATCAGCGTCAACGACACCATGCAAACCGGATATAGCTACAAGCTTGAAGCGAAAACCGGAGATTGCCTTTCAGACGAATTCAAACCGCATTATTCGCCGCGGGAAATGCTGGAAATGGGCGTTTTTGAAGGCAAATATTGCAACGACTGCAAAGACGAACTGCCGAGTTCGTGGTTCAAGAACGCCAAGACGAGGTCCACCGCCGACCCGGCGCTCAACTATTTCGGCATCAAAAGCCGGCAACCGCTCCATGTCTGGCAGCAGAAAGGCTGGATTTACGGCCCCGATCCGCGCGGATGGTTTCAATGGTATTGCCGCTACTACCTCGGACGGCGCCTGCCCGACATCGATGCCATCCAGATCAAGCGCTGGCGCGGATTTGCCCGTCATGCCGGCCAGATTCGCGCAAATTGCGAACCGGGCGACATTTTTTGCCGCCGACGACAGCGGCAAGCGCTTCTGCAATGGGCCCATGACCCGATGATCTAATACGCAATCTTTTACTTACGTGTAGTTCATGGCGGCGCATGACGGATATTCCGTACGATGCTGCCGCGCACAAAGCCAGGTGGTGAATGCAACCTGGAGCGAAGCGGGAGTTCAGCGATGTTGTGATTTGGCGACAACGCCATATCCGTCGACAACGGTCCGGTTGGAACCGGCATCGGCAGAGTAGATCCCGATGGCCCAAAAGGCGATCGCAGATAGTGTAAAAAAGGACAGTATGGCAGCTTTCACGGGGGTCATCTCGGTTTCGGTCTCTGGTACTGTGCAATAATTATGGTTACGAATTCATTGCCGAACGGCAATCGGCGGCTTCCTACGTCGATAAACCATCGGATGCCAGCGATCTGTGAGGTTTTCCACATTCCGACCGGAATTGTGTCCGATTAGCCACAAGTTTCGCCATAAATATCTGGATTTGCGCTGTTTTCTGATAATCTCGGCAGAGTCGTGCAGGGGCGGGAATAGCGAGAAATGACCACACGGACCCGTTTTAAGCCGTATCCCCGCGCGCCGCTACAGAATCGCGTGGATCCGTTTGGCTGCATCAGCGCAGTTGCCGCTCGCGGCCTTTTTACCGGCAATCGCGGCGTGATTCACAATCCGGCAACAAAAACGCTGACTGGCCGGCGCTGGACAACAAAAAGCTGGATCGTGTGCAGCTGTGACTGGAAGGGAAAGCGGCGGGACACGATGGGCCGTAACGGCCCAAACGGCAAGGCCGGCTGGACCGAACTGTTCTTTCTCGACGAGGTGACGGCACTGGCTGCCGGTCACAGGCCCTGTTTTTATTGCCGCAGGACAAATGCCAAAGCATTTGCAACCGCGTTTTCGCTGGGAAACTGCCTGGTAGAAGCAAAAGCTCCGGAAATGGATGCAATCCTGCATCGCCAGAGACGGCAATCGGCGCGGTCCGGTCCGATAGAACTTACCGTGCACGAGCTTGGGGAATTGCCAGATGGTTCGGTCGTCGGTTCACGCGGCAGAGCTTATGTGCGTAAAGGCAGCGGCGTCCTGGAATGGAGTTTTTCCGGTTACGGGACACCTGAAAGGCTGGCGGTCCTTGGCTCGTGCGTCCTGGTTACCCCGAAAGCAACGGTCGCAGCTCTACGGTCCGGTTACCAGCCGGTATGGCACCGCACTGCCCCTTAACCGCAGCGCACCGCATTAGCGGGCTTGATTTTTTTCCACAGGACACCCATCCCTTTGCCATGCGTGCCAACTACAAGCTTGCCCGTCTGTTTGTCGATAACCCCATCATCGCCGGGATCGAGTTTGAATCCGGGCCGGAGCAAACCCACTACCTGACCAACGTCTTGCGCCTCGGTGAAGGCGATGCATTGCTTGTCTTCAACGGGCGCGACGGAGAGTGGCTTGGACGTTTGAAGCCAAGGGGACGCAAACGCGCGTTTATCCATATCGAAAGCCAGACCAGACCGCAGCCACCGGCCGCTGATCTCGTTTACTGTTTTGCGCCGCTGAAACAGGGCCGGCTTGATTACATGGTGCAAAAAGCTGTCGAAATGGGTGCCGGCCTGCTTCAGCCGGTCATCACACAGCATTGTCAGGTGACAAATATCGGGATGGTCAGGATTCAGGCGAATGCCATTGAAGCCGCCGAGCAATGCGGTGTGCTCGCCGTTCCGCAATGTCGCAGCCCGGTGAAGCTCGTAGCTCTTCTGGAGGCATGGGAACAAGACCGACGACTAATTTTCTGCGACGAGGACTCAAAGACAAACAACCCGGTACCCGCCCTGCAGGATATCCGCGAAGACAAGCTGGGGCTGTTGGTCGGGCCGGAGGGTGGATTTTCGGAAAGCGAGCGCGAAAAGCTGCGCAAACTGCCTTTTGTGACCGCAATTCCGCTGGGTCCGCGTATCTTGCGAGCCGACACGGCGGCCGTTGCGGCGCTCACAATTCTTCAGGCAATAAAGGGCGATTGGGGTTAAATCAATTTTCGTTGACGAACCTGTCAGGATTTTTTGCTTGATCCCGGCTGCCTTGATCGTACATCAAGCAACACCCGGCCCATGAGCCGATTTCTGGCGGGAAGAAGCAAGGCAGGATTGGATGGCACGGGATACGACTGACGAGCGGCCCATATCGGGAACTGCGGAACTGGCTGCATACCTTGCCGCAGGCTGCAAGCCCAAGCCGGACTGGCGTATCGGTACAGAGCATGAAAAATTCGCCTTCTACACTGACGGCAATGCGCCGGTACCCTATGGCGGTGATCAGGGTATCCGCCGCTTGCTCGAAGGAATGCAGAAGACGCTGGGCTGGGATCCGATCATCGATGCCGGCCAAATAATCGGGCTGGTGGAACCCACAGGCCAGGGCGCGATATCACTGGAACCGGGTGGCCAGTTTGAACTTTCCGGCGCTCCGTTGGAAACCATCCATCAGACCTGCCGCGAGGGCAATGCGCATCTCGCCCAATTACGCGAAATTGCCGAACCGCTCGGTATTCGTTTTCTCGGCCTTGGCGCCAGTCCGAAATGGACCCTGGCGCAGACACCACGCATGCCGAAATCACGCTACGACATCATGACCGGATACATGCCGAAAGTCGGCTCGCAGGGCCTTGACATGATGTACCGGACGGCGACGATTCAAGTGAATCTTGATTTTGAATCCGAAACCGACATGCGCCGGAAGATGCAGGTGGGCCTGAAGTTGCAACCTCTGGCAACGGCCTTGTTTGCCAACTCGCCCTTCACGGAAGGCAAGCCCAACGGATTGCTGTCTTGGCGTGGCGATATCTGGCGCGATACCGATAACAACCGCTCGGGCGTGCTGCCAATGGCCTATGCGGCAGATTTCGGGTTTTCCGACTATGTCGAGTGGGCGCTTGATGTTCCGATGTATTTCCTGCTGCGCGACCATCACTATCATGACATGACCCATGTGACTTTTCGGCAGTTCATGGCGGGCAAGGGAATTGATGGCATTCCGCACCCGCAGCCAACGATCGGTGACTGGACCAACCATCTTTCAACGTTGTTTCCCGATGTCCGGCTCAAGCGTTTTCTCGAGATGCGCGGCGCCGATGGTGGACCATGGCGGCGCATCTGTGCCCTGCCGGCATTCTGGGTCGGGCTGTTGTACGACGAAGCCGCGCTAGATGCCGCAGTAACGCTTACCGCTGACTGGACTGTGGAAGAAGTAACGGCAATGCGCGATACAGTCCCGCGCGAGGGTCTTCAAACATCATTTCGCAAAACCAAATTGCGGGAAATCGGCCATGAAGTGCTTGGCATTTCGCGCAAAGGGCTTTTGAATCGGGAGCGGTTTAATGCCGATGAATTTGACGAGACGCATTTTCTCGCCCCCCTGGAAGAAGTTGTTGCGCGCGGAACAACGTCTGCGGAAGAAATGCTGAACGCCTACCACACCCGCTGGGGTGGATCGATAGATCCGGTCTTCCTCGAATATGCATACTGACCGATTTCTTGAAGGGCAATGCTGTACCGCGGCACATGTATTGCGCTAGTGTCATGATGCAGCATCAGGAGGATTGTCATGTTGCCATTATACGACATGTTGGCCAACGCCCAGAATGGTCAGGGTCTCGACTTGCTGGCAAAGCAGTTCGACCTGAACCGGCAACAGGCGCAACTGGCAATGGAGGCCTTGTTGCCTGCATTCAGCGAGGGCCTGAAGCGCAACGCCTACGATCCGATGGGCGCCAGCAATTTTCTTTCGGCTCTCGCCAGTGGTAATCATGCCCGGTATTTCAACGATCCGGTATCAGCATTTGGCCAGAACGGCCTGGCCGACGGTGCCGGCATTCTCGGCCACCTGTTCGGATCCAAGGAGGTTTCGCGCGCCATTGCCCAGCAGGCTGCCCAGGCGACCGGCATTGGCCAGGATATCCTCAAACAAATGCTTCCGGCACTTGCTTCAATGATAATGGGCGGTTTGTTCCAGCAATCAACGAACAAGCAGAATGCAGGCGGATTTGGTGCAGGTGGCAATATTATCGGTGAAGTTATCGAGCAGATGATGCGCCAGGGTACCGGGTTTGGAACTCCCCAGCGCACAGCTCCCAGGCAGCAAGCGCCACAAAACATGCCGAATCCGTTCGACAACCCGTTTGGCCGGGTACTGGAAGAAATGTTCGGCGGCGGGGCTGCCAAACAAGAACGTCCCGACCCCGGACCGGATAGTCCCTTCGGTGAAAACCCGCTTGGCCGTATTTTTGAAGAGATGCTTGGTGGCGGTTCGGGTGCAACGCGAGACCGGAGTTCCAAAACGGAGCAACGTCCTCAATCCAACCCGAGCGGACGCGAACGCAATCCCTATGACGACTTGTTCGGGAAAATGTTCGAGAGTGGCCGCGAAGTCCGCGATGAATATCAGCGCGGCGTTGAATCCATCTTCGATCAGTACATGCAAGGCATGAATCGCCACCGCTGACCCAGATTGCCCAGCGAGCAATCCGTTTTGCAGCCAGGATGTTTCAGCGCGGCTTGCGCCCCCACAGGATCAGTATGTCATCAAGGGGGCGAGCCCTGCGCGGGCGGCGCACATAATCAAACCCGGCCTTGTCGAGACATGCCTGCAATGTTTTATCGGTAAACAGGATCGTGTGCCAACCATGGCGATAGCCATTCCATCCCGCGTCGCGAATGCGGTTTGTCGGACCACCTAGCTTGACAGTCACCATTGCTAGATATCCGCCGGGTTTCAATGCCTTGTAACATTTCCGCATGATGTCGACCGGATCGAGCACATGCTCGATAACCGCATCCATCGCGATCATGTCATAGTAGCCGTTTTCCAGCGTGATTTCTTCAAGCAGCCCCTCATGGACGCGGTAACCCTTGTCCCTGACTACCTGCGCGGAGATCGGTGAAGGCTCGACGCCAACAACCTCATCGAAATCCCTTGCAGCGAGATCCATGAGCGTGCCTGCGCCGCAACCGACATCAAGAAACCGCCCCTTTGCAACAGCCTGCATGCATTGGCGGTAAAATCGTTCCTTCTTGCTGCCAACAAGGCGGTCGGACCATCTTCGGCGAAATCGCTTGAGCCAGTATTTTCTCGACAGATCTTTCTTTTCGGCTGAAAACCAGTCCCCTTCCCCCGGATATTCATCTGCTGTTGGCACCGGCCACAACACGCACAAGGTGCAATCAACGCATTCCCAGATAGTCAGCGGATCTTGGTCTGGTTCCAATAGTCACCGACATCCCATTGCTCGTGCAGTTTGAAGTGCGTGCCTCCACACTGTTTGCAGCTATAACCGCCCTCAGCCGGATTTGGCTGTAAAGGTGTTTTTTGCATAGCAACGTTCATCCATTCAACTCCGGCGGTCTGGCATTGGTGGACCCTGTCCTTGCTAGTAAAAGGGCTGTTTTTGAACATTCTTGCTCGCGAATTACCAATTCGGGCAGTTCATGTGGATATAGATATTCACCCCGCCAGTTGTCAAAGTGACCCGGGAAACATCACGGCATGGTCCGGTTATCCCTACCGGTCGGGAATGATCGCGTCCACCTCGAGTTCAACCAGCCATTCAGGATTGACGAAACGATCAACGGCCATGATCGTATCGACTGGCCTGACGTCCCTAAAGTACTCTTTGCGCACGTCGATCGCCGCTTTCCAGTCGTCAATATTGGTCAGGATAACGCGAGTCCGCACAACATCTTCAAGACTGGAACCGGCCTGCACAAGCGCAGCCTTGATAATTTCGATGCACTGGCGGGTTTGAGCGGCTACATCGCCGATACCTACTGTCCTTCCGTTTTCATCGACCGGCGCGGTCCCGCCTACACAGACATATGGCCCGACACGCACAGCCCGGCTAAACCCGACGACCGTCTCCATCCGGTTGCCATTCGAAATCAGTTCG
>JAHEGF010000367.1 GCA_024645155.1 Phyllobacteriaceae bacterium
GCCTTTTTTCTCGCATCGTAATGATTCCGTTCAAAATAGTGGATTTTAGTTTTTTTGAATCTTGTATTTCGGGTAACCACCTAAATAGTTAACATAATAATGCCAATCAGGATGGTCAATTGGAAATCTTGATTATTCCGTTACCGACCTTGAGGCCATTTATCCCATCCCTTGCAACCACCACCAGTGACATGGCGACCCGATCTTCGATGGGCATAGCGGACAATGTTAAAACCGTTTAAATTAGTCCAATTTTTTTCATTACCCCGATGCTTTGTCTTTTATTTTAAGTCAGAAATCACCTTTGACATTAATTCAAATATCGCACATATTACATTAAAATTAGGAGGTTAAACATGACAAGCTATACAGCAAAATATACCAAAAATATGTAACCAGGCTGGCCTCAATCCAAAATTTTAGCCTATCCAAATTCCAAACATTCCGCATTCCGAACTCCCCATTCCAAACTTTTTTTTACTATTCTAAGATTCACCGGTGTCAGGGAAAGTGGTTGCTGATGGCATCCCCGCAGACATCGCGGCCATCCTCGGGAAGCTTGTTCAAAATGATCCACTGAATCGGCACGACAATGTAAGCGGTGAGGACACGGATCGCGGTTCCGATAAGGCCACCGGGAGTAAACCCGACACCGAAATCCGAAAACTTTCCTCTGACCTCTATTGGCGTGGCCAGGCTTATGAACTGCGGCCGCTTTGGCGTAGGGGTTAGCTTCAGATAGACGGTTTGTTGTTTGAAATCGACATGGGCGCTTCCCCGGACCCGTATTTTCGACGTATCGATCACGATCGACTTTTCCTTCATGATGCCGCCGTCCATAACCAGATCGGCATCGATGCAGTTGACTTTCGACGCGTTTTCGGGGTTGAGCACCGATAGGGTGGCCGTCAGGAGATTGGCGGCCCAGAAGTCGAAAACCCTTGCCCGGATGTTTTCGGGCTGAATCGACACGGCGACACGACCGTTTGCCTGGGCCAAAAGAGCGTTCCTCGAATCTGCCGTGGATTCCAGATCGATGGCCAGGCTGACCCGGCCGCCGTTTTCGGTATTCGGATCCTTCAGCCGCAACAGCGGTCCGTAGTCCAGCTGGTGGATGTCCACTTTCAACGTCCCTCGGACACCGCCGTCGATACGGCTCAGGTCTAAGGTGCCATTCACGTCACCTCCCGGAATCGACAACACAAGTGGTGAAACGCTGATTTGGTTTGCCTTTCGGGTCATCCGCAACTTTCCGCTTCCCAGTCGATTCGTACCAGCAAACACCTCTGCGACAGTAATGGAAACGTGTGCGTCCACCGGGCTGGCTGACGACGGGTCAAGCAGTTGACGGAGCCGCCTCTGGTGTTCGTTATCGGCCGAGCGGCCCGGCTGGCGACCTGCGGTCGCGGGTCGTCCCTCACCGGGTGCAGAAGATTTCCGCTCAAAGTCCGTCAACTGAACGGTCGTCGCCTCGAGATTTGCCGTCACCTTGGGGAGTGGGCCTACGGTTTCGATATAAAGCTGGCCCAGAAATCGGCTGTCGCCGAGGGAAACGGTTGCATCTGAAAGGGAATATCCCTCCGGTCGAGCGCTTATGACCCCGGTCACCTCATAAGGTCCCCACGGTGGCAGCGAAACGTCCAACAGCGGTTCCAGGCTGTCCAGCCGGTCACCGCTCACGGACAGTCGATGCGTCTGTTCTCTTTTCCTCAGCGGAAAAACCAGGCGGCCGGCGAGCGCAAGGCGGGTGCCGGCTGCCTCGGTCTCGAGCTGGTAGGGAAGTCCGTCGTCCAGAGCATCATTGTGGCGCTTCTTTTGAATTGCCAATCGCATGGTTAGCGGTGTATCCCGGATATGTCCCCCAACGTCCAGGTGAAACGGATCGCCAGGCTTGTCCGAATACTCGGCGCTATCGATTCCGATGGCAACAGCAGCACCGGTATTCGCAGTCGTTAGCACCCATTGCCCCTGTTGTACGTGAACGGATATCTCCCGTTGGACAATCAGCTCGGCGAGCCTTCTGCCGCTGGTGGTCACGATGACGTCGAGGCTTCCGGCTCTGGCGTCTATTCCATCGGCCACACCGAAAGCCTCGAGCAGCTGACCGAGATCCAATCGGTTCGCGGAAAACCGCAGACCCAGCACCGGCGGTTGCCGGACGAGATCCAAGAAAGCATCTCCGTTGAACGCGCTCTCCTCAAGAGCGAACTGAAAACGAGACGCGGTTGTTCGATCACGGCGGATGGTCGCCTTTAGCGAACAGTCATCATAGGAGAGTTTTTCGGTCAAAACACGGCGGAAGTTCAGGTTGAGATCCATTTCGGGCAGATGAAAATCCTTGGGGAAAACAATCGTATCCAAAATGCGGGCGAAATCTCTTTCGGCCGGGTTTGGCAGCTTTGACGCAGTCGCTGATCGGTTGCCGGCATCGGATAGAAAAAACAGTGTTTTTAGTTGCGCCACATCAATAAAGTCTGAGTGAACCGACAGAAAGGTCTTCGGCTGTTGGTTCGCGGATAATTTCCCGCCGATCGACCCCCTCAGGGTCGAATTCCCCAGGGTGAGTTTACGGACCTCGAGGTGCCACCGGTTTCGATGCAGAGAGCCGGCAGCATCCATGACATAGGGCATTGTCGCCGAAGGTGAAATCCCGGTCCAGGCAGCCAACGCCCCGATTCGATCGCCGGACAGGCGGATCGATAGTTCGGGACCGACGGTGTCACCCAGGGGGAAAAAGATTCCCGCCAGATTCAAATGCGCACCCGAACCGACGAATTGGAGATCGACCGGCCATCGGTATTTCTCTAAAAGGTTCCTCATCCCACCACCGGTGAAATTCAGTGAAAAGGACTCGCCGAGCAGTTTGCCGGTG
>JAHEGF010000368.1 GCA_024645155.1 Phyllobacteriaceae bacterium
ATCCTCACAGACGGCGGCTATGAAGTGGTCACGGTCGACAATGGTCAGGTTGCCATCGGATTGCTGGAGGCACTTAACTTTGACATGGTCATAACCGACCTCAACATGAACGTGATGTCGGGTCTGACCTTTATTAGCAAGGTGCGGGCGCTTCCGAAGTATGCGGCCAAGCCGATCATCTTCGTGACGACTGAAAACAGCGACGAGGTAAAGCAGGAAGGACGCACGCGCGGTGCAACGGGTTGGGTCACCAAGCCGTTCGAACCGGAAAAACTGCTGCGTGTGGTCAATCGCCTTTGTCCGCTGCAGGACGCGATGTCCCCAAGCGGGGCTACGGGTTGATGATCGATCTTGGAGAATTTCGCGACGTCTATTTCGAGGAGTGTGGGGATCTTCTGGGACTTCTGGAAGCCCAGTTGAACCTATTACGCAGCGGCGGTGCGTCGAAAATTGTAATTGATGAGGCGTTTCGCGCCATCCACTCCATCAAAGGCGGCGCCGGTGCACTGCGCCTCACACGAATCGTAGAGTTTTCACACCGTTTCGAAACCTTCTTCGACCTTGCCCGCAGCGGCGCTTTGCAACTGGACGGAAAGAATATCGATATCGCATTCGCCGCCGCTGACATGCTGGCAGACCTCGTCGGCGAGGAAAAACAACCTGGCGGCTTGGCACCGGGCACCGAAGAAGATGTAAGCGCGGATCTTGATCGGGCTATCGGCCAGGTACCGGGGCAAGACGGCACAATGGTTGCGTCGCACGATACCTCATCGGCGCAATTGCCCGAAACCGGTGCAACGGGCCTGAAACATTATAGGATTAGTTTCACACCGGCACCGGATGTCATGCGTTGCGGGACGGAACCGCTCTTTTTATTCCGGGAATTGCGATCCCTTGGTGAACTGGATGTCGAAGCGGATACCGGATCGGTACCGGCGTTCGGCGAAATAGACCCCCTCGACTTGCATATCAAATGGAAGTTGCACCTGAAATCCAGTGCCGATCGTGATGAAATTGCGGAAGTGTTTGAATTTGTCGCCGGTGAAAACTCGGTGACCATCACAACAGTCGAGGCAAATTGGGAGGCATCACCACTGCCGGATCAAAGCCCGCCTTCGGCCATTTCTTCCCATGACGGCCCTAAACCGCCATCCGATGCAGATGTGTCTTCAACTGCGCCGAGGATAGCGGGTTCTGATATCGGTTCTGCGACAATCCGAGTTGACCTGGAACGGGTCGACAAACTGGTTAATCTCGTCGGCCAGATCGCGATCAGCCAGACGCTCGTAAGCGAGCACCTCGACGAGCAGCTTGCCAATACCCATCCCGGCCTGGTTGAGGAAATCGAGCAACTCCAACAATATACCCAGGCATTGCAGGATGGCGTTATGGCAATCCGCGCCCTGCCTGTCGGGTTGATCTTCACGCGCTTGCCAAAACTGGTGCGGGAAATTTCAAGGCTTACCGGAAAATCGGTCAGACTTGAGACCAGGGGTGAGGAAACCGAGATCGACAAGACTGTTATTGAACAGCTTTATGATCCGTTAATGCACATGATCCGCAATGCGATTGGCCATGGCATTGAACTACCGGAAGATCGTATCGCTGCCGGTAAACCTGTTGAAGGACAGATCACTGTTTCCGCCTGGCAGTCAGGTAGTAAGATCGTCATTTGCCTGGAAGACGACGGCGCCGGCATTGATCGCGACCGGGTACGTGCGAAAGCAATTTCTAATGGCATGATTTCTCCTGATGACGACTTGAGTGTGGAAGAACTTGACCGTTTGATCATGACAGCCGGTTTTTCCACAGCCGAGGAGATATCCGAGGTATCCGGCCGCGGCGTTGGAATGGATGTCGTTTGTCAAAACATCCACCGCCTTGGTGGTCAGGTGACCATCCAGTCGGAGCCCGGCCGGGGAACCGCAATCACCATGGCTCTGCCGCTTACCCTGGCGGTCATGGAAGGCATGGCGGTTCGCGTTGCCGCAGAACGTTATGTCATACCGATCACCTCGATAATCCAAAGTACGCCGCTCAGCAGCGACCTAATCCGGACGATACCGGGAGAAGGTGAGGTCATGCGGTTTCGCAACGATTATGTAAAGTTGATCAGGCTCGAAAATGTGTTGGGTATTCCGGTCCGCGAGGAGCAGGCCCACCGCCTTGTTGTGTTGGTCGAAATCGAAGATTCCGCGGTTGCCGTGGTCGTGGACGAAATCATCGGCCAATTGCAGGTCGTCACAAAGACTCTTGAGCAAAACTACCAGCCCGTGCCGGGAATAGCGGCAGCAACAATAATGGGGGACGGAGAGGTTGCCCTGATACTCGATCCGTCGGCAATTGCTTCGATGCGACCGACTAAAACGGTTATTGCGGCTGCGCCGCTGGACGCTGGTGAAAACGTGGAGGTGCATGCTATATGATGGGACAAATGAAAAGCGCCGCAGAAAAAAATTTCGGAAATATCGGATACAACAGTACCGACGACGAAACCTCTGATCAGAGCGCAACCAAACAGTTTGTTTCTTTTGCCATCGGAAAATCCGCTTTCGCCGTTGATATTATGGCGGTTCGCGAGATACGGGCATGGACGGGGACCACGACATTGCCGAACGCCGCACCCTATATTCGCGGCGTCATCAATTTGCGCGGTGATATCATACCGATCATCGATACGCGGCAGCGTTTCGATGAGGGCGAGACCAAGCCTGACAGTTCCAATGTCGTGATTGTTGTGTCAATTAACGGAAAGCTCAACGGCCTTCTGGTCGACGGCGTATCGGACATAATTAATATTGCCGAAGACGAAGTTCTCGCCGTTCCGCAGCTCGACGCAGGAGCAAAACAAAGATTTCTCGGCGGACT
>JAHEGF010000369.1 GCA_024645155.1 Phyllobacteriaceae bacterium
TTAAGATCACCGGTACGACCAAGGGGATCACCGCGATCCAGCTGGACATCAAGGCCGAGGGCCTGCCGCACCCTATTATGGTGGCTGCCCTGGAGCAGGCGAAAGAGGCCCGCCTGAAGATCCTGGATACGATGCTGGAGACCATTGCGGCGCCGCGTGAAGAACTCAGCGTGCATGCTCCGAAGATCGTAACGATCAAGATCGATCCGGAATATATCGGCAAGATCATCGGGCCTTCGGGCAAGATGATCCGCAGCATTCAGGAGCAGACCGATTCGTCGATCGAGATCGAGGAAGACGGCACCATCAATATCAGTTGTGTTGGCGGCAGCGGTCACCTTAAGGCACGTGATATCATCGAAGGGATGACGACACCGCCGAAGGTCGGGAAAATCTATCCGAATGCACGCGTGGTTTCTGTGAAGGAGTTTGGCGCCTTTGTCGAGATTACACCCGGCGTTGAAGGGCTGTGCCATGTCAGCGAATTGAGCAATGAATTTGTCAAGGATATCGAGAGCGTCTGCAAAGTGGGCGATACGATCCCGGTCAAATTGCTGTTGATCGATGAGCAGGGTCGGTTTAAGCTTAGCCGTAAGGCCGCTTTGACAGAAATGGCAAAGCAAGAGAAAGAATAGTTTGTACTGTCCGGCAGCGGGAAATACTCTTGCTGCCGGACTTTTTTATGAAATGGCGCTTTCTGGGTTTGTTGTAACCGATGAGAAAAGATGCAGCCATTTTGATCGTAGAACCGGATAAGTCCCTTGCGGCAAGGTTGGCGGCGGCGTTCGAGAGCCGGGGGGGTCGTGTCCGGGTTGCGCATTCCTTTCAACAAGCCCGCGACAGCATCTCACAGGAACCTCCGGATATCGTGCTGTGCGCCACGCATCTGGAAAAAGGCACGGATGGGATCGCTGTACTGGGACAAGCCCAGCGTCAATCGCCGACGATTCCGGTCATTCTTATTAGTTCAACCGCGGACATCAATGCCTGCAAAGAGGCCATCAAGCGGGGCGCCTATGACTACCTGGTCAAGCCGCTGGACCTGGATGAATTGGTTCGGATGGTGGCTCGGGCGATCCCGCCGGAAACGATTCAGGAGCGGGAAGATTTTTGTTTTTCGGGAGTCTTAAGCCGCAGTCCGGCGATGCAAGCGGTGTACCGTGTGCTGCGGCGTGTGGCTCCGACCAATATGCCGGTTTTGATCGAGGGTGAATCGGGGACGGGGAAGGAGCTGACTGCCAAGGCGATCCATTCCAGCTCAGGGCGAAAGGAAAAGGCGTTCTATCCGATCAACTGTGCCGGGTTGGCTGAAACATTACTCGAGAGTGAACTGTTCGGGCATGTTAAGGGGGCGTTCACGGGGGCGACAGCCGACCGAAAAGGGATGTTCCAACTGGCGGACAAGGGGACGCTGTTTTTGGATGAGATCGGCGATATGCCGTTGGCGATGCAGGCAAAACTGCTGCGGGTTCTTGAAGACGGATTGGTCATGCCGGTGGGGGGGACGAGCCCGGTGAAAGTGGATGTGCGGTTTATCAGTGCGACCAATCATGACCTGGCCAAGCTGGTGGAGGACAAGAAATTTCGTCAGGACCTGTATTTCCGTGTCAAGGGTGTCAGTGTGACGATACCGCCCTTGCGAAACCGGCCGCAGGATGTGCCGGAGCTGTTCGGGTTTTTCCTGAAGGAGGCGTGTGAGGAACTTAAGCGGGATATCCATCTGATCACAGAGCCGGCGATGCGGGCGATGATGGCGTTTGCCTGGCCGGGGAATGTTCGGCAACTGCGGAATGTCATTCGTACGATGGTGGTGATGTGTGATAATGATAGGCTGGACCTGCGTGATCTGCCGCCGGAAATATCACGCGTGCGGCAATTGCAGGCACCAATCACCTCGACCGATTCGTATCCACCGGATGAAATGCTGGGGCGGCCGCTTGAGGATGTTGAACGCCAGCACATTCTGAAAACACTGGAACTGACCGGCCAGAATCGTGCCGAGGCCGCGAAGATCCTGCAGATCGGCGAACGCACGCTGTACCGAAAGATTAAGGAATACGACCTCTGATTCTCTAACTTTCACTCTGCAATCGCCAAAAGGGACTGTCTTTTGCCTTGCAGAGTGTAAATTCCCCCTTCAGCATTTTACCTTGCATATCAATCAGGAGAGAATATTCCAGTCGCTTAGTCAATGAATAGGTGCCCTTGTCGGCGATGGTAACTTGGCCGGTACCGTATTGGACCGGGCCTTCATAGGTCAGGAATTTCAGGGGGTGATCGTGAATGCGTTCGGCACCGATGGCTTCATTTTTGATTTCGGCTGGGGCAGTGCTCAGCCGCCATGTCCAGAGCGCGTTTTCCATTTCAAGCATGAAGTCCCAATGCACGCCGTTCGGAGTGGTGTGTTCTTGAATGACGAATTTTTTTCCAAAGTTCTCCATGGAACTCTATTGAGCCGCCTGGATGGCGGTGATGGCGACGGTGCCGATGATATCGTGGGCGTCGCAGCCGCGGGACAGGTCGTTGACGGGTTTGGCCAGGCCCTGCAGCACGGGGCCGTACGCCTCGGCGCCCGCCAGCCGCTGGACAGCTTTGTAACAGATATTGCCGGAGGCCAGGTCGGGAAAGATAAATACATTGGCGGTGCCTTTTAACTCGCTGTCCGGGCATTTCAATTGGGCGATCGATGGGACGAAGGCCGCGTCAAACTGAAGCTCGCCATCAACCGGCACGGCTGCTCCAAACAAGGCGAAAGCCCGCTCTTTGGCGCGTTCGGTGCCGCGGGCCACCCTGTCCACACCTTCACCGCTGCCGGAGCCCTTGGTTGAATAGCTTAGCAGAGCCACACGCGGC
>JAHEGF010000125.1 GCA_024645155.1 Phyllobacteriaceae bacterium
CCTGTTGATCAAAGCAAGTGGTACGACACGATGCCTGCAAGACTGTCGGTCAATCTCAATGCGATTGCCATGCTGCGAAACCGGCGGGACTTGCCATGGCCAAGTGTCACCGGTCTCGGTGCCATTGCCCTTGAGGCAGGAGCGCATGGCCTGACGGTCCATCCAAGACCGGACCAGCGCCATATCCGTTTTTCCGACGTGCCGGAGTTACGCGCGCTGATCGACGACCGGTTTCCCGATGCCGAGCTAAACATTGAAGGGTTTCCGACCTCGGAGTTTTTGCGTCTGGTCGAGGAGGCGGAACCGGAACAGGTTACTCTTGTGCCTGACGATCCGGCGCAGGTTACGTCGGACCATGGATGGGACTTTGCCGCCAATGAAGGCTTTCTGCGCGATACGGTTGGCCGTTTGAAGGCGCGCCGGTTCCGTGTCTCTCTATTTTGCGATGCCGATGCCGATGCCGCCGCAATTGCGGCTGCAAAGGGGACGGATGCAGATCGTATCGAGCTTTACACCGGTCCATATGGCGGGTGCCACAATGATTCCAAAAAGGCCGCCAAGTCCCTGGCAGACCTGAAGAAAACTGCCGCCATGGCGTATGATGCCAGACTTGGCGTCAATGCCGGCCACGACCTGACGGTCGCCAACCTGCCGCCATTGGTGAAGGCGATCCCCCATCTGGCGGAAGTGTCCATCGGCCACGGGCTGACCGCAGACGCGCTCGAACACGGCATGGCGGAGACGGTGCGGCGTTTCTTGCGGGCGCTGGGGTCATAACCCGGACGACGAATTTCGTTTGCTTCGATTCCGGCCTTTTGCGGAAAGGATTTGTTTGCGTCTGCGCGCTACCATGGCTGCCAAGGAGTGCCGACAATGATCCTTCTTCGACGCAAATCAAAGATTGACCCGCGCCGCCGTGATCTGGCGCTGGAGACCGCGCAACGCCGTGAGGGGCAGGCGGTCCTCAAAGAACGGGTGGAACGGCTGATCAAGGCCAAACCGCGTGACGGTCTCGAGCCATCGAAGAGCTGACACGCTTCGCGGATCACCAGCGGCCGCCGCACTTGTAGCGGGCCGCGATCGGGAAACAGCGGAAACATCACCTCGAACATCTCTGGATGAACATCGATCGCGTCGTAAGCCTCCGGAATTGATTTCGCCGATCCGGTGTCGCGATTTGCTGCAAGGGAAACCTGATCCTCCAAGAAGCAGACCCGGCAGGCTACACACTTGGTTTCATTCCAGCCATAGAATTTCTGTATCGGGCCCGGTACCTTTGTAAATTCGAGACGCCGTTCAATTGCCCGGCGCTCCAGTTCATCAAATGCAATATCTGACCTGATCCGGACAAAAGAATATTCGCTAGTTGCACCCTCATCACCGGTCGAAATCATGTCCGGCAAAAACACCAGGCTGAATGCCATATGGACCATGAACGCCATTTGAACGATCGCGGAACCGCGGTTGGCAACGGTTCTGCGGGAGATCATCAGAAACTGGCCTGGCTGGTAGGCAGACTGCAATCTGGTCCCAGCCAGACTGGCAAGGGACAGCGCAAGCGAGGAATTTACTTGCTCAGTACCGTACCGTACGGTACATAGCGTCAATGGACATCGCTGTACACAAGGAAGTGGAATTTTCTGTGCGCCAGCGCGAAGTGCTCGATGCGGTGCTTGCGCTGATGGTGGAGCACGGCGACGGGTTTTCGATGGCCGCTGTGTGCCGCCGCGCGAGTTGCTCGAAGGAAACGCTCTATAACTGGTTCGGCGACCGCGACGGGCTGCTGACTGCCACGGTGCAATGGCAGGCCTCCAAGGTGCGGATGCCGGGACTGGACAGTAGCGCTGTTTCTGCCGAAAGCTTGCGCCAGGCGTTGCGCTCATTCGCGATTTCCTGGCTCGAGGTCATAACCAGTGACGTATCAGCCGCGTTGAACCGGCTCGCCGTCTCGCATGCGGGATCGGGAAAGGGCCGGTTGGGCGGCATCGTGCTTGAGCACGGGCCGCTGGCGATGCGGCGGCGGTTAAGCCCGATATTCGAGATTGGTGAAAATGCGGGTCTGCTGCAGTTTGACGCAATTGATCTGGCGATCCGTACATTCTTCGGTCTGGTGGTTGCCGATTGGCAGATCCGCAAGATGCTCGGAGAGGCGGCAAGGCCGTCCGCTTCGGGCATTGAAAAGATTGCCCGCCGGGCGGTCGATGAATTCCTGCTCCTTTACGGTGCAGGCGAACTGAAAAACAGC
Organism: Phyllobacteriaceae bacterium; assembly: GCA_024645155.1. Lineage (GTDB taxonomy): Bacteria > Pseudomonadota > Alphaproteobacteria > Rhizobiales > Rhizobiaceae > JAHEGF01. The sequence goes on from JAHEGF010000125.1 coordinate 2,246, forward strand.
AAATCGTCAAAGGAGTAAAACCATGCGTGTTTATTATGATCGCGATGCCGATCTCAATCTGATCAAGTCAAAGAAGGTGGTAATCATCGGTTACGGCAGCCAGGGGCGTGCCCATGCGCTCAACCTGAAGGATTCCGGCTGCAAGAACATCCGTGTTGCCCTGCGCCCCGGCTCGTCAACGGCAAAGAAGGTCGAAGCCGACGGCCTGGAGGTAATGAGCGTTGCCGATGCTGCCAAATGGGCGGATTTGATGATGATGGCTACGCCCGACGAGTTGCAGGCCGACATCTACCGCGACGAGATTGCCGCAAACATCCGCGACGGAGCAGCGATTGCCTTTGCCCACGGGCTCAACGTGCATTTCGGACTGATCGAACCGAAGGCTTCCGTCGACGTATTGATGGTGGCGCCGAAAGGACCTGGCCATACGGTACGTGGCGAATACCTAAAAGGCGGTGGCGTCCCCTGCCTCGTGGCGGTGCACCAGGATGCGTCAGGTAATGCGCTTGATCTCGGTCTGTCCTATGCCTGTGGCGTTGGCGGAGGCCGTTCGGGCATTATTGAAACGAACTTCAAGGAAGAATGCGAGACCGACCTGTTCGGTGAGCAGGTGGTGCTTTGCGGCGGCCTGGTCGAACTGATCCGCGCCGGTTTCGAGACGCTGGTGGAAGCCGGCTATGCGCCGGAAATGGCCTATTTCGAATGTTTGCACGAGGTCAAGCTGATCGTCGATCTGATTTACGAAGGCGGTATCGCCAACATGAACTATTCGATCTCGAACACGGCCGAGTGGGGTGAGTATGTTTCCGGTCCGCGCATCATCACCGATGAAACCAAGGCGGAAATGAAGCGGATACTCAAGGATATCCAGACCGGCAAGTTCACTTCGGAATGGATGCAGGAATACCGTTCCGGCTCTGCCCGCTTCAAGGGCATCCGCCGGCTGAACGACGGTCACCAGATCGAGGAAGTGGGTGAAAAGCTGCGTGGCATGATGCCGTGGATCAAATCAAACGCACTTGTCGACAAGGCGAAGAACTGATCCGATCCACATTATTGGTTTGGCGTCTCTTCGCTTCGCTGCGGCGAACGCGGGGAGATCAGGTCCAACGCCCTTGTCGACGAGGCCAAGAACCGGCTTCACCAACGCAGTTTTTCACGGCCGAAACGAAAAAAAGCCGGGTCACATGATCCGGCTTTTTTTACATATGCAACGCGTTTCCCGGATATTAGTTGCCGAACAACTTGTCGAGTTTGACACTTACCCGCGCGGTAACCGTATGAAAGTCGACATTGTTGACCTGAATAGACAATGGTCCAAAACCGGATGCAATCCCGGCATGCACCTTGTCACCCAGGAAAACGTAGTTGTACTCGGCGCCGATGGATACCGCTTCGGAAACCTGTAGTGCCGCTCCGAGCCCAACAAATCCTCCATGGTGAACTTCCTGAGTCGGATACACCGATCCACCGCCATTGATGGCCAAAGTCTCGACGTCTGCGGCAGCATAGCCACCTTCAAGGTAGATCAGGTAATTGTCCATGGCATAGCCAAGCCGAGGTCCGATCGTCGCCAACCAATTGATGTCCGTGTTTTGTGTCGGTACCGCAGCAGACGGATCTGAAGAGTTCATTCCCGAAAAGTCGAATGAGCCTTCAACGCCAAAAACAATATTCCCATATTGTTGGTTAAAGCCCAAGTGAATGCCACCGAGTACTCCATCGGGGTCTGCCGATAATATCGGCGTTCCGATTCCCCCCGCTGTATAGATGGAATTGTCGACCCAGTCGGCATTGCCAGTGCCATAGCCAATCTGTGCACCGGCATACCAGCCGCTCCAGTCTGCGGTCTGTGAAAGTGCCGGGGTGGCTGCCAATCCGGTGATCGCAACCGCCGAAGCCGCCGCCAGAATTGTATGTTTGATCATGTTCGCTTCCAATCTGGAACTAATAACCACTAGCTAAGCAGCCTAGTCCAGAATTTCGGCGCGTACAAGTATGACTCGATCCTGTTTCTCAGGTTGAAGAATCATCGAGATGGTGGAGCGGTAAGGCTGGTCTGTATCAATCCGGCACAGGTCCGGTGGCACAGTAATTGCTAATATACAGGCGAGTGACCCAAACCGATGAGGTGGCAACATGGATAGTCGTGAAAGAGATATTCGTACCGGCAAACTGGATGAACGCCGCGCCGAGGAGCGCCACAAGGCGCTGAAAGGTGCGCGGATCATCTTCAACAGCGGATATGGAGCGATGGAGTGCCTTGTGCGCAATCAGTCAGAACATGGCGCGCGGCTGGTATTCGGTGATGTAGCGGCGGTACCGAACCACTTTGCAATCTTTGTATCGGGAACACAGCAGCGTCAAAATGCATCCGTGCAATGGCGATATGGCGACCAGGTGGGAATAAAAGTCGCCTGACACTCGGCGATTGCCACAGTTTTTCTTTGCGCCACGGTTGTATTTGCCTTCATGTCGGGCAAGTCTCCGCAAATGTCCTTGCGCCTTGCCACTTTCAACGTCGAAAACCTTATGAACCGGTTTGATTTTTCCGGCTATCGCAACGAGCTTTATCAGGATCGCGCGCTCAAACTCTATGACATTGCCGACGAGCGGGAGTACCGCTCACTGGAAAAGGCGCGTGCAGTTGCGCATACCGATGACGCGCGTCAACTGACGGCGCTGGCGATTGCTGACACCCGTGCGGATATTGTCTGCATGCAGGAGGTCGACAATATCGAAGCGCTGAACGCATTCGAATATGGATACCTGTTCAAGATGACCGGTTCCGGTTACCGCCGCAAATACATGAGCTCCGGCAATGATTCACGCGGCATTGATGTCGCGGTGATGATGCGTGACGAGACAGCGGACGGGCAACCGATCGAGTTTGTGCGCATGACCAGCCATGCCCATCACACATACGAGGAATTCGATCTCTTTAACGATGCGCTGGCAGAAATGGAAATGCAGCCCCACGACCGGTTGTTTAAGCGAGATTGCCTGGAAGTGGACCTGACGGTTGCCGGCCGGCCGTTGACCCTGTACCTGGTGCACTTCAAGTCTATGGGCGGCGGCCGAAACGGGGTGGCGGGACGTGAATTCACCATGCCGGTCAGGACAGCCGAGGCGAAGGCAGTCAGGCGGATCATAGAGGACCGGTTCGGCAGGGAACGCTCGGCATCCAAACGCTGGGCAATCTGCGGTGACTGCAATGACTACAATGAGCGCATCGTCATAACCGGCGACCAGTGGAACGGCTATCACTTCGACCCGGTTGTTGAAAAGCAATCAAGCCTCGACGAGTTCCTGTCAGACGGGTTTGCCGAAAACCCGGTAGCGCGACTCGAGGAATTCGACCGCTGGACGCTTTTTCATACACGCGGACCCGACGAGCGCCACCTGTGCCAGCTCGACTACATCCTGCTGTCTCCGTCAGTTGCCGAGGCGAATTCGGCAACACTGCCCGAGATAATCCGCAACGGGCAGCCATACCGAACAGTGTTTCCGCCTGGCCGGGAAGCAGAGCGCTATCCGCGAACCGGATGGGACCGACCGAAGGCGTCGGATCACTGTCCAGTCGTTATCGAGCTTGATCTGATCTGATGAGTGCGTCGGGCAAGCCGTCCTTTGATATCCCGCGCAACCGCGTCCTGCCGGTCGGTTCCATCGCAGTACGGCTCGATGATCAGCCGCACCCCTACCAGCTGGAAAACGCGGCTGAGATCGAGGAGAACTGGCAGTTGGAAATCAGGCGGAATCCCGACCTTTTTGACGGTAAAGTGGCGATGCTTTCGCACCTTCGCTACTCGGCCGGGCGCATCGTCGGCGTCTGCCATTCGATCCGCTTTGCAACCTTTCTTAAATGGCGCAAAGACCGGTTTGCCGGCAAAGGTTTCCACTTTTTTGCCAATGCCATACCTGTTTGTCGCGACGGAGGCCTGATCGCGGTCAAGATGGGCAGGCATACCGCAAATGCCGGACGCGTCTATTTTGCAGCCGGTTCTTTCGAACCGGCGGATTTCAGAGACGGATACGCCGACATTGATTTCAACATGCGCCGCGAGGTTGCCGAGGAAACCGGCATCGATCTTGCTCCGCTGGTTCGCGACAGAAACTATCATGTCCTGTGCACTGCTGCGGGACTGACGCTGGTCAGACGCTACTACCTGGAGGCGGATGCAAAAACGGTGGTCCGGCAGGTCCGCGAGTACATTTCTAGCGACAGCACACCGGAAATCGACGATGTCATTGCCATTTACAACGAGGCCGGCATTCCAGACACTGCGCCGGTCCACATGCTGCCGCTGGTGCGGTGGCATTTTTCCGGCACCGGCGAAAGTTGCCAATTGGAGAAACAACCGTGAAACGCGCTTACGCTGTCTATGATGTGTTCACCGACAAACCGCTGTCCGGCAATCCACTGGCGGTGGTGTTTGAGAGTGAAGGTCTCGATACCGGCGCGATGCAGGCCATTGCGGGGGAATTCAACCTGTCGGAGACCGTGTTCATCGGTGATCCGGAAGATGCTGCCCACACGGCAGCCCTTCGGATATTCACGCCGAGATTTGAACTGCCGTTTGCAGGACATCCGACGGTAGGCGCAGCGATTGCCATTGCCGAGCAGCGGTACGGCGGCTCGGGAACACCGGATGCGGCGCTGTTTGTGCTCGAGGAAAAGGTCGGACCTGTGCGCACGGCGGTCGGACGCCTGAACGGCAATTTGTTTGCCGAGTTCGACCTTCCCAAACTTCCTGAACCATTGGTTTTTGAAGCTGAAAAGGAACAGGTCGCGGCGGCACTCGGACTTGAGCCGATTGAACTGGGATTTGAAAATCACGCGGTCAGCATGTGGAACGCCGGCGTGCCATATGTGACCATTCCGGTGCACGGGCTTGAAGCCATCGGACGCGCAGCGCTGAACACCGAAAGGTGGCTTGGCCTGTTTGCAAAGGACCCGCACGCGGCCCCTTCGCCTTATGTCTATTGCCGCGACACAGTCAATCACGATTGCGCGTTTCATGCGCGGATGTTTGCGCCCCATCACGGCATCGCCGAAGATCCGGCGACAGGCTCGGCGGTCGCTGCATTTGCCGGTGCGATCGCCTATTTCGACGAACCCGTCGACGGCCCGTCGCAGTGGCTCATCGAGCAGGGGCTAGAAATGGGCCGCCCGTCGCGCATTCGCCTCGAGATGGATATTGGCGCGGGCGTCATCGAGGCCGCGCGTATTGGCGGAAGCGCAGTCTGCGTGGCGGCCGGCCACCTGTTAGCGTAGCCGGATGTTTCATGGCGCCTCCGGCATGGCGGCAAAGACTTGCCAGTACTGATCGGGACGGCTGGACACAGGCAGGCATCATCGCTATATGGCCACAGTTGCGCCTAACGGCAGCGACGGGTGTGTAGCTCAGATGGTAGAGCAGCTGACTCTTAATCAGCGGGTCCAGGGTTCGAGTCCCTGCTCACCCACCAATGATTTCAACGGCTTATTTAAGCACCCGTCGTCCCTTAGTCTCTTGTTAGTCGCACCTTTGGTGGGCGTTTGATCGCGTTTTTAAGCGGTGTGTGACTAGGTAGTGAAACATACCCGATCAAAGGATGAGTCGTGACAACCTGAACGACGTTGTCGTCAAACCCGACTTGCGGCGATCTCCGACTTTGGGGTCGAGGTGATGGAACTAACCTTCCGCTCAACCTCCTGCATAGTCGCAGCCGGTCGGTTAATCTCAGACATCTTCACAGTCATCTCGGGACCGTAGCGCGTAACCAGATACTCTCGTGTTTCAGCAAGCGTATGGAGATGCGATATGGTTCCCTTTTTAAGGTGCAGTCCTCTCGTGATAGCGGCGTCGGTCCGTTTGGAAAAATCATGTTGCAGGCCGCGAATTTCAGCCGCTTTCATGCCTTTAGCGTGGAGAAATGCATTTAGGAAAAGCTCGATGGTGTGCAGCGAAACCAAACGAAACGGCGCTCGGCTCTCCGGTTTGCCGCGCTTGCTCATTGGCTGAAGGAGTGAAGCGGCTTCATGATATTGGCACGCTAACCGCCATATCTGCTCGACGTTCGCCTACTCTCCGGGATAGCCGTTGCTTTCTACCGAAACCGCCATGGTTCACACGCTATTCCATCATTGTCCGCGTCATGCCGGTTATAGTAGCCCGGTTGACCACGATAGGCCGGAGCAAGTCCAACTCCACGCGCGGCCGTGCAGTTTGGGGACGCCAGGAAATGCCGGAAGCGCTGACCTAGGGTCCAAGTTGGATGGCTACGAAAATTATCGTAGGCAAGATATGCCAATCCTAAGCATAGAAGTGCTGTCGAAACGTACTTTAGAAAGATCGGCCATTCGATTTGCCGCTGTCGCGCTATTACCGGCCGGGCCTTTTTGCCGCCTTCGATAACATCGAAGTTCCATTTTGATTTTGCCACGGATGTTTGCCGTCTAGGTCTCACGTCGGAAATTGGAGCTAACCAGCAGTTGGTGGGTATGGCAAGGTGCACCCTGAAAACGGCCCACTTTACGTTCTGTTACACATCAGCCGCAGGTACGTCGGATCGGTATCGGGGTGTCTGCGCCAGAACCTCTTGTCACGAGCGGTGTTTTCGCCCGGATTGTTCATTGTATGCTTGCACGTCTCGCACCCGCAGCGAAGGCCCGCTTCCCGCCCAAACCGACCAAAAACGGCGATGCGGCGAAAGTCTGAAAGTCCGCTTTGAGTTAAGCTGTCGCTCGCCACACAGGCTGATCTTGCGATACAATATCCGAACAGCAGACTTTCGCCGGGTATCACAATCGGGTCGGAAATGCGCGAACAATGCGGTCGGATATGACCAAAGCCAACTTTGGAAGCGGCGCAACAGGATCCTCGTTCGATTATGCGCGTTGGTTGGGCAGGATTGTGCCATCGCATATTCGGCTCGC
>JAHEGF010000370.1 GCA_024645155.1 Phyllobacteriaceae bacterium
GAGCCCGATCGCGATCAGCTGTACGGCGATCGGCACCGAGGCCGTCGCACAGACATAGACGGGGATGCCCACAAGCATCATGATGAGCATGGAAACGATGTTGTTGCCGCCGCCGGTGAGTTTGTCCGCAAAATAGTTCTCCGGCACCAGCGCCGCGATCAACGCGGCGATAAACAATCCCACCAGCATCGAACGGCCGATGTCCGCCGGCAGCGTCACAAAGCCGTGCTTGAACGCCCGGACCAGCGGCCCCTGCTTTTTCTCATTGGCACAGCAGGCGTCGGTGCATTCGGGGTTTTTTTCGGACCGGGCATGGGTATCGTGATTTTCGACGGCGTTGACGAGGCACCCCCCGAAGACGCCTGTCACAAATGCTGCCAGCGGCCGAAAGATCGCAAAGATCGGCCCCATCAGCCCATAGGTGACCAAAATACTGTCCACTCCCGTCTGCGGCGTTGACAGCAGGAACGAAACGGTCGCCCCCTTGCTGGCGCCATGTTTATGCAGCGACATCGATACCGGGATCACCCCGCACGAACACAGCGGCAGGGGCACACCAAAAAGGGATGCCTTGAACACCTGCCAAAAGCCGCCGCCGCCTAAGTGCTGCTCGACGCGCTCGGCGTTGATCACGACACTGAGCAGGCCCGCAACCCCAAAGCCGAACAGCAGATACGGCGACATCTCCGACAAGGTGCCCCAAAAATCCAACGCGATTGATTGTAAAAATTCTGCCATTAAGAAAACTCATTAAAGCAAGGGTAACCACAATAGATTACGAGAGTTAGTAAGATTTGTTCCGGTTAATCCAGGATGCCTTGATCCAGATTGGGCACACTCTGCTTAATGGGGCAAAGAGGCGAAATTCATTCGCCATACTCTTCCTGGAGCTGTTTGAGCCGCCGTTTGGCACGGATCTTTGCCGGTGTGCTGAGCCGGTCCTTGATCATCCGGCCCTCCAGATGGTCGTATTCATGCTGGAATGCCCGCCCCAGCAGTCCCTCGCCAACTTCGGTAAACGCGTTGCCGTCCAGATCGGTCGCGGTCACCGTGCATTTTGAATAGCGTTTGATCTTGCCGTAGATGCCCGGCAGCGACAGGCAGCCCTCTTCGTTGGCTTCAATCGAACCTTCCACTTTGATCGTGGGGTTGATATAGACTTTCGCATTCTCTTTTGTCCCGTCGGTCGAGACGACAAAGATGCGCAGATTCACGCCCGCCTGCGGCCCGGCCAGCCCGATACCTTTGGCCTCGACCATAATATCCTTCATCCGGTCCGCTAATTGCCGAATGTCATCGTTAATCTCCTCAACCGGCTTGGCTGTGTCCATCAGCACCGGCGTGGGAAACTTTGTCAAGCAGCATTTCAGGTAATCGGTCACAGCCCCTAACACTCCCGCAAGGAAATCATCGGTTTGCCATCGCCGGTTCGTCGAATTCGTCACCTTTGAAGGTCGAGCCGAGATAGCTCTTTTTGACCAGTTCGTTCTGGATGATATCCTTCGGGGCACCTTCGGCGATGACCTTGCCGTGGTCCATGATGTAGGCCTTGTCGGCGACCTCGAGCGTGCGCTCAACATTGTGGTCGGTGATCAGAATACTCACGCCGGAAGCTACCAGCCGGCGGATCTCTGCCTGCAGCTCCTCAACCGCGATCGGGTCCACACCGGAAAACGGTTCATCCAGCAGGATCAGCGAGGGATTGGTCACCATCGCACGGGCGATCTCAAGCTTGCGCCGTTCGCCGCCGGACAGGAACCGGGCCTGACTGTGCACGACCTCGGTTAAGCTGAAGCGCTCGATCAGGTCCGTGGCCCGGCGCTTGCGCTCGGTGCGGCTGATCGCCATCGTCTCCAGAATCGCCAGCAGATTGTCTTTCACCGTCAGCCGCTGAAAAACACTGGGCTCCTGTGACAGATAGCCCATCCCCAGGCGGGCACGTTTGTACATGGGATACTTGGTGATGTCGTGGCCTTCGAACTGGACAATGCCGCCTTCCGGCACGATCATCCCGATGCACATACGAAAGGTGGTCGTTTTGCCGGCACCATTGCGGCCCAACAGCCCGACAATCGACCGCTGGCCCACCGTGATATTCACCTCGTTCACGACCGTCCGGCCGGAGTATTTCTTTACCAGTCCATGCGTTTCTAAAAGCGTCATGTCAACCACGGCTCGAGTCTCCAAAAGAGTCTTATTTTGATTCATTCCCTGAAAACGGTGGCATTGTAACAGCTTTTTGGAATAAAGCCAAAAGGGTTTTTTAATGTCTATAAAGGGATGAAGCCATCAAAATCCTGCTTTTTGCCCGATTTCAATGTTTACAAGAGAAAATGTGCACCGGATACTACTTGCAGAATCAGCCGCTTTTCGTTGAGTTTTCCCGCGCAGCCCGATACAATGGTCCGGCAACAGATAATGGTTTGTACGGAAGAAGAGGAAAGGATCTTAAATGAAACGACTGAGCCTGAACAGTTCTTGGAGATTATTGACCGTCGCCTTCTTTTCGCTGACGGCTTCTTTGGCCATCGCGGAAACGGATTATCTGGCGATCTTACTGCAAGAGAAAAAGATCGGATACGCCAAACACACCCGCGAGGTCCAAGATGGCAAGGTCATCACCACGGACAGCGTTTCCATGACGCTGGGTCGGGGCGGACAGGCTGTTACGATAACCTCCGAGGAAAGTCACATCGAAACAACCGACGGAAAACCGCTGGGATTCGAGATGACGATGACAACCAGCGGTATCGAACAGAAAACCGTGGGGACCGTTGCCGATGGCAAAGTCACCACGAAGCGCCAGGTCATGGGGCAACTTCAGGAAAAATCCGCCGATTGGCCC
>JAHEGF010000126.1 GCA_024645155.1 Phyllobacteriaceae bacterium
CTTGTATATCCGGCCGGTGGTAATGTTGTCCGCCTGATTTGCCGAGCGACCGGTAAAGCGCTCATAATGACCGAGATCAAGGTCGGTCTCTGCGCCATCATCCGTCACGAAAACCTCGCCATGCTGATACGGGCTCATGGTGCCCGGATCAACGTTCAGGTAGGGATCCAGTTTGCGAATGCGAACGCGATACCCACGAGCTTGCAGAAGTGCTCCGAGAGCAGCTGCCGCGATGCCTTTTCCAAGGGAAGAAACCACGCCGCCGGTGATGAAAACATAGCGAGCCATGGGATTAGTGGCATAGCGCCGTGATGGTGATTCCACCAGAAAAAAATCATTGATCAGACAGTTTTTCACCGAAGATGGATGCTGCAGCCACCGACAACCGCCAAACACCGGTGTTCAAATCAAGCCTGGTGAATTTTAACAAAGCTCAATTTTATATTATAAAACAATTACTAATGACTGTTTCTTAATGTGACAACGAAATACTTGCACCAGATCTTGACGGTGCGGATATGGCTGTTGATAGATCCCCGCCCGCGACAACGCGGTGCCTGTGCGCCCGGCCTATTGTGAACTCCGGCCTATTGTGAACTGGGGACTTGCGGAATGTTCGGATCTGCCGGTTCGGGAGCGGGCGTGCCGCCGATCTGGTCAAGAACGCCGTTTGATCCAGAACCTGTGCCGCCGGATTCGCTCTGTGCAGCTTCGGGGACGCGATCAAGAATGTCTGTGGGGCGTTCGCCGTATCGGGCAAGGATCGACAGCAAAAGCGATGTCGCAAAAAAGCCGGCCACAAGAATGGATGTCGTTCTGGTAAGGGCGTTAGCGGCGCCGCGCGCCGTCATGAAGCCTGATCCGCCACCGATGCCCAGTCCGCCGCCTTCGGAACGCTGCAAGAGCACGACGCCGACCATTGCGAGGACAATCATGAGGTGGATTACAATAAGAACCGTTTGCATGGTTTCTTCCAGGCCCGTGGCCATTGATATTTACGAATTACCGGACGCGCGGCTCAATACACCGCTTTTGCCCGCTTTCCAAGCCCGTTGCTGAAATATGGTGCGTTCGCATCCAAACACAAGGAACGCGAACCTGCGAAAGTCGATTAAAGCTTGAGATATGCCTCGGCGATTGCGAGAAAATCGGCAGCCCTGAGGCTGGCCCCGCCGACAAGCGCACCATCGACATTGCTGACTGCCATCAGTTCCAACGCATTCGCCGGCTTGACCGAGCCGCCATAAAGAATGCGCATTCTTGACGCGGCGGCCTCACCCAGAACAGTTTTCAGTTCATTGCGGATATGCTGGTGGGCGTCACCCACATCAGCCGCCGTAGGAGTCATCCCGGTCCCGATTGCCCAGACGGGTTCATAGGCTATGACCGTATTTTCCGCTGTCGCGGATGACGGAACAGACCCTTTAATCTGGCGGGACAGCACCGCATTTGTCGCGGACGAACGGCGTTCGGCCTCGGTTTCACCAATGCAAATCACGGCGATCAGACCTGCCCGCCAAGCTGCTTCGGCCTTGGCGTGCACCTGATCGTCGGTTTCGCCGTGGTCTGTCCGCCGTTCCGAGTGCCCGGTCAGAACGTAGGATGCGCCGGCATCTTTCAGCATTTCAGCGGAAATGTCACCGGTGTGAGCGCCCGACATTGCGGCGTGGCAATCCTGTCCTCCGCTTTTGACCGCGGTACCCGCCAAAATGTCGTGGACCCGGGTCAGCAATGTTGCCGGTGGACAAATGAGCGCATCGGCCTCGGATGACAACTGCCCGTCGAACCCGTGGGCGATCGCCCGTATTTCCAGCAGCGACGCCGAGGTTCCGTGCATTTTCCAGTTGCCTGCAACAAGCGGGTGAATACCGGGGGTCATCGCGTTCTCCATGTGTTTGGCGTTGCTGCGATTGAATTTGACCGCATTCCCTACCAAATTGCATTCATAAAGCAATCGACACGGACGCCTAACGGCGTTATTCCGTTCACGAAATAGCACCAATCATCAACCGACCGGATTTGTACATGCTCGATACATTGCGCCAAGCGGCAGGCTCCTGGATTTCGAAACTGCTTCTCGTATTACTGGTTGTCAGTTTTGCAGTGTGGGGTGTTTCGGGGACTGTGCTTAACGGATTTGGCGGCAACGCCGTCGTCACCGCCGGCAAGACAGAAGTAGGCCCTGTCGAATACCGGCTGGCTTACGACCGGCAACTGTCGGTCATGTCGCAGCGTTTCGGCACACGTCTGACACGCGAACAGGCTTCGGCGCTGGGCATCGACAATCAGGTTCTGGCGCAACTCGTTGCCGGTGCGGTTCTGGACGAACAGGCACGGGAAATGGACCTCGGACTGTCGCGGGACCAGCTTGCCGCACTTACCGCCAGTGATCCGGCCTTCCGCGGCCTCAATGATCAATTTGACCGCAACGTTTTCGAACGGGTTCTTGCAAATGCCGGCATGCGGCCCGAAGATTATCTGAAGAACCGCGAACAAGTCGCCAAACGGCAGCAGATTGTCGAAGCGGTTTCAGGTGATATCAAGGTTCCGGATGCATTCCTGCGCGCCGCTGCCCTTTATCAGGGCGAAAACCGAACCGTTGAATACCTGGTATTGCCCTCATCACTTGTCGAACCGTTACCCGCGCCGACGGACGAGGAAATCAATGCCTATTTCGAGGCGAACAGGGCTTCATACGGTGCTCCGGAATATCGAACATTCGCCTACGTCAAGCTTGATGCCGCCGCGATCGCCGATCCGGCTTCTGTCTCCGATGATGCAGTGCGCGAGGACTACGAGAAGAACCGCAGCCGATTTGTAACGCCGGAAACCCGCATGGTAGAGCTTCTCGTTTTCAACGATGAAGAAACGGCCAAGGATGCATTGGCCCGCATCAGGACCGGTGCAACATTTGACGAAATTGTCACGGCACAAGGCAAGACGCTGGAGGATGTCAGTCTTGGCAACCTGAAGAAATCCGAAATTCCGGACCCGGCGCTTGCCGACGCGGCATTTGCGCTTGCCGAAAATGCCATCAGCGATATCGTCAAAGGTGAATTCGGTCACGTATTATTGCGTGTGACGGCAATCACACCGGAGGTGGTTCAACCGCTTGAAGAGGTGCGGGATGCGATACGCAACGAACTGGCGCAGCACGAGGCCGCGCGAATTCTGCTTGACGTGCATGACACCTATGAAGACGCCCGTGCTGGTGGCGAGACATTCACTGAAGCCGCAGATCGCCTTAAACTGGACCTCGTTCGCATCAATGCAATCGACCGGCGCGGCCAAAAACCTGACGGCACGGTCGTCAATACCCTACCTGAGTCAACGCGGCTTTTGAGCGAAGTGTTCGACACGGAAACCGGGGTCGAAAACCCCGCAATCCAAATGGGAACAGAAGGGTTCATCTGGTACGAGGTCGAAGGGATCACACCTGCCCGTGATCGCACGTTGGATGAAGTGCGCGAAACGGTCGATGCAGACTGGCGCAAGGCTAAATTGGCCGAACTGCTGGGAACCAAGGCAGGAGACCTGCAAAAAAAGGTCAATGACGGCCAGTCGCTGGATGACATTTCCACCGAGCTTGGACTCGAGAAGCAGGTCAAGCGTGGACTGGTGCGCAAAGCCGAAGATGCCGATTTCGGAACCGATGGTACCGATGCGGTCTTTGCAGGTCCAAACGGTTACAGCGGTGTCATTACTGCACCGGCGGGCGATGCGCGAATCCTGTTCAAGGTAACCGAAGTTTTCGAACCGGTCGGAGCCAGTGCGGAATCGCTCGACCAGCCGACGCGCGACAGGTATCGCGAAGCACTGGGTGACGATCTTCTCGACCAGCTGGTTGCGCAGTTGCAGACCGAGTACGCGGTAACATCAAACCGGGCCGCAATTGAGCGTGCACGGAGTTACTAGCACCATGAGTGACCTGAAATCCTATATCTCGAAAGTCGCTAACGGTGCCATTTTGAATTCCAGCGACGCGGAAGCGGCATTCAACATCATCATGTCGGGTGAGGCTACACCGAGCCAGATCGGCGGTTTATTAATGGCGCTGCGGGTCCGTGGCGAGGCCGTCTCGGAAATAAGCGGTGCCGTTTCCTCGATGCGCTCGCGGATGTTGCGGGTCACTGCGCCGGAAAATGCCATAGATATCGTTGGTACCGGCGGCGATGAATCCGGGTCCTACAATATTTCCACCTGTGCCGCGTTCATCGTTGCAGGCGCCGGAATACCCGTTGCCAAGCACGGCAACCGTGCCCTGTCGTCGAAGTCGGGCGCATCCGATGCACTAAGCGCACTGGGAATTAATATCGAACTTGGACCGGAAATGATCGAATACTGCATTCGTGAGGCGGGGTTGGGTTTTATGTTCGCACCGATGCATCACGCCGCGATGCGCCACGTCGGCCCGACGCGAGTGGAACTGGGAACGCGGACCATATTCAACCTGCTAGGCCCGCTTTCCAATCCGGCGAGCGTGAAGCGCCAGCTGGTCGGCGTATTTTCACCGCAATGGCTGGTGCCGGTCGCCGAGGCACTTGGCGGTCTCGGCTGTGAGGCTGCGTGGGTGGTTCACGGCGACGGCCTTGACGAGATGACGACCACCGGAACGACGCAGGTTGCGGCGCTCGAAGACGGAAAAGTCAGATCCTTCCAGATCGAACCGGAGGATGCGGGACTTGCGCGTGTCACCATGGACAAGCTGAAAGGCGGTGATGCTGCCGTAAACGCAGCCGCATTGCGCAAAGTCCTTGAAGGCGAAAAGAATGCCTACCGCGATATCGCACTGCTGAATGCCGGTGCGTCGCTGGTGGTTGCCGGAAAGGCCGGCGATCTGCCGGCCGGCGTTGCCATTGCAGCCGAAAGCGTCGACAGCGGCAAGGCGCTTCAGGCGCTTGACAAGCTGATAGCCGCTTCAAATGAAAAAACCGGCGTTGCCGATGACTGATATCCTACGGAAAATTGAAACCTACAAGCGCGAGGAGATCGAAGCGGCCAAGGCGTTGTGCCCGCCAAACGAAATGATAGTCCGGGCGCGCGATCAGGAAAGCCCGCGCGGTTTTCTGCGTAGCCTGCACGACAGGAAGGCCACGGCCGGCATGGCACTGATCGCCGAGATAAAAAAAGCCAGCCCGTCGAAAGGACTGATCCGGCAGGATTTCGATCCCCCCGCCCTGGCCAATGCATACCAGGCCGGCGGCGCTGCCTGCCTTTCGGTACTCACTGACAAACCGTCGTTTCAGGGCGACCCGGCGTTTTTGGCTGCAGCACGTGCGGCGACAAAGTTACCGGTGTTGCGCAAGGATTTCATGTTTGATCCTTACCAAGTGTTTGAAGCGCGCAGTTGGGGTGCGGATGCCATTCTGGTGATCATGGCATGCCTGACAGATAACGATGCAAGCCGCATTGAGGATACTGCGTTGGCTCTGGGTATGGATGTTCTGGTCGAAGTCCATGACGAACCAGAACTGGAGCGCGCACTGGCATTGCAGTCAGCGCTGATTGGGATCAACAACCGCAATCTGCGCACCTTTGAGGTTGATCTTGCCACCTCGGAACGGCTTGCACCGCTGGTGCCCGCGGACCGGCATCTGGTCAGCGAAAGCGGTGTATTTACCAATGCGGATTGCCTGCGATTGAAAAAGAGTGGGATCTCGACATTCCTGGTCGGCGAAAGCCTGATGCGCCTAGATGATGTGACGGCTGCGACATGCCTGCTATTGGGAACAGAACCGGCCAAACCCGTTCCGTCGGGAGTGGACGCACAATGAGCGGAAACGACCTCACGCACATCGATGCCAAGGGTGAAGCGCGCATGGTGGACGTGGGCAGCAAGGCGGAAACGGAGCGCGTTGCGGTAGCCGAAGGCGAAATTCGCATGGCACCGTCGACGCTGGCGCTGATCGTTGACGGCAACGCCAAGAAAGGCGATGTCCTGGGGGCAGCGCGACTCGCCGGTATCATGGCGGCAAAAAAGACGCCCGACCTTATTCCGTTGTGCCATCCGCTGATCCTTGCATCGGTCAAGGTCGATCTTGAGCCGGATGAAAACCTTCCGGGAATAAGGGTATGCGCGACCGTCAAACTGACCGGAAAGACCGGTGTGGAAATGGAAGCGCTGACCGCCGTATCCGTGGCCTGCCTGACGATCTACGACATGGCCAAGGCTACCGACAAGGCGATGATTATCACCAACATTCGCCTCATCGAAAAAAGCGGTGGCAAATCCGGTGAATACCGCGCCGGGCGGATGTAGGAGCCGTGGCGCTTCTCCCCGTAAAAGACGCGCTGGCGCGATTGTTGTCCAACGCGCAATGCGGCATTCACGAAACCGTTTCGCTTCACGAGGCTGCCGGACGTGTTCTGGCAGAACCGGTAAAGGCGCTGCGTACGCAACCCCCGTTTGCCGCATCGGCGATGGATGGCTACGCGGTGCGTTCGGCAGACATGCAGTCCTTGCCCGCGCGCCTATTGCAAATTGGCGAATCCGCCGCTGGCCACGGATTTTCGGGTTCGGTCGGTCCCGGAGAAACGGTGCGCATATTCACAGGTGCGCCAATGCCAGACGGCGCCGATGCAATCCTGATCCAGGAAAATGCGCAAGCAGGTGAAGACGGATCGGTAACGGCTTTGCAAACGGTCGGAGCCGGCCTGTATGTCAGACCTGCAGGTCTGGATTTCACGAAGGGCGACATCCTGTTGGAACGTGGGCGTGTTCTCGACCCCGCCGCCCTGTCACTGTCGGCCGCCGCAAACCATGCAACGCTTGACGTCGTTAAACGTCCCGTTGTCGCCATTCTGGCAACCGGCGACGAGTTGCTTGAGCCGGGAAGCACTCCCGGACCAAGCCAGATCATTGCGTCCAATACCTATGGGGTCGCAGCAATCGCACGAGATGCCGGTGCCCAAATCATCGATCTCGGCATCGTTGGCGACGAGGCCGGAGAGATATCCTCGGCGGTCAAGGCAGCACTTGAAGCCAATGCCGATGTGCTTGTCACGCTTGGTGGTGCCTCGGTTGGTGACCATGATCTGGTTCGGGACGTACTCGAGGCCGAAGGCATGACGCTCGATTTCTGGCGTATTGCCATGCGCCCGGGAAAGCCGCTCATGGTCGGCAAACTTGGTCAGACTGTCGTGCTCGGCCTGCCCGGCAATCCGGTCTCGAGTATCGTTTGCAGCCATCTGTTCCTTAAGCCACTGATTGCGAAACTGTCGGGAAGCAACGCGGTTGCAGATATCCGGGAAGCAGAGTTGACGGTGGCTATGGCGGAAAATGATGAACGCGAGGATTACGTGCGGGCGCAATCCTGCCTTTCTGATGATGGCCGGTTGTGCGTCAAGCCATTCGGCCGCCAGGATTCTTCCATGCTGAAGACGCTTGCCGCGGCAGATTGCCTGATTATTCGCGAGCCTCGTGCCGCAGCGTCGCCACCCGGTTCGAAATGCAGGATACTGATGCTGCGTTAAATGGCGACGCCGCCAATACTTGCACCGCCGCAAACATACAATGTCTGCCCGGTTACATAACCATTTTCCGGATCCGCGAAGAAAAGCAATGCCCTTGTAACATCATCGACGGTACCGATGCGCCGGACCGGAAGGTTTGCGGCAAGCTGCTTTTCACGATCGCTGCCCTTGTCGACAATTCCCCAGAAATTCTCCGTCAGAACAGGCCCCGGCGCCACGACATTGACCGTTATGCCCATCGGACCGAGTTCGAGTGCCCATGTTCGTGCCATGCCATGCAGACCGGCCTTCGAATAGGAATACGCCGTTCTGGTAATGGCGCCGAGCGCTGCCCGCGAGGAATTGAAGATGATCCGCCCGAACCGTCCGTCTTTCATGGCCGGCAAAAACGCCTTTGTTAAGGTCAGCGCCGCGCCGGCATGGAGTTGCGTTAGAATGTGCAGGTCATCGACGCTGGCATCTTCTAACAGGTTTGGCAAAATGATCCCGGCATTGTGAATGAAATGCGTAACCTTGAACCGTGCGGCAATTTCTTCCGCCGCCTTCCCGGTATCGTGATGACTGGTGAGATCGGCAGTTACCGAATGCAAATTGTCATGTTTGAATTCCGGATCACGGCGCGCCACGCAGATCACTGTATAGTCGCGGGCCAGAAGATGTTCGCAAAGCCCTGCTCCAATGCCGGCACTGCCACCGGTAACAACCGCAACCAGTTTTCGATCTGTCATTGTCCTTCTCCCGGGACAAGGGCAAGTACCCTGAGCGGGCTGCCCGAACCGTGTTTGATTTTCAAGGGTGGGCAGATCAGAACAGATCCCGTCGCCGGTAGCTGATCAAGATTTGCAAGGCACTGGAGCCCGTATTTTCCGGCCCCATGGAGCAGGAAATGCGCCGGATAGGGCGGCGAAAGATGGGCGGCCTGCCCGGCATCGGTGCCTATCGTCTCCGTGCCGAATCCAATGATGTCGCGCTGTTCGACCAGGAAGCGTACCGCTTCGGCGGTTGGGCCGGGTGAGTGCGCGCCGTCATCGCGCATGTTGAGGTACTCGGCGCCCTTTCGTTTTGACCAGTCGGTCCGCATCAGCACCCAGCCGCCCGCCGGGATACTTCCGTACTCGTTTTCCCACGCCACGATATGATCGGTTGTCAGCAGAAAATCCTCGTTACCGGCACATTCGGACGAACAGTCGATCACCACCGCCTGGCGCACGAAAGCTCCGGCAGGGATGGCATCGACAGTCGCGTTTGGCAGGTCCTTGCCTGATACCCAGTGGACCGGAGCGTCAAAATGCGTGCCTGTGTGCTCGCCACAACTGAAATTGCGCCAGTACCAGGCAGGCCCGCGATGATCGTAGCGCGATACTTCCTCGACGCGGAAGCGGGCGCACTGGCCAAATTCCGGCGGCAGGACAATTACGGGAAAGTCCGGATCGAGCGTGTGGGTAAGATCGACAACGTTGACGTCACCACCAACCAACGCACCGGCAAGCTGGTTCAACACCATATTTGCATCATTGCTCATGTCACTCTCCCCGCGCCTGCGTCAGTTCACGGGACAAAACCTGTGGATCCTCGCGAAAACGGCGAATGAAATCCCGGGCGATATCGCCGACAACGATTTCTTCCAGCCCCTGCTGCAACCCGGCAACAATTTCCTTCGCGAGCGCACCGGC
>JAHEGF010000127.1 GCA_024645155.1 Phyllobacteriaceae bacterium
TGCCTCCACAATAACCGGCTTGCCGCAAACGGCGCTTTCGACACATTCGGCAAGCGAACCGTAGACAACGCCATATCCGGTATTTCCCGGCGCATAATGGGCGAACTTGCCGGAATTGGTCATCAATATTCCACGAGGCAGATCTTCGAGGATCGGTGTCACGACCACGCATGTGTCGGCGACAATGATGACGCCGAGCCGTTCGAGGACGGTGCGAAGTCCGGCCTCCTGCAGCGCTGAAACGATATGGCGACTCGTACAGGCATAAAGTGGCCTGGCAAGTTTCCGTCCGTCGATCAATTGGGCCAGCGATCTGAACTCATCCAGCGACAGGTGAGGGCTGCCAATGGCAACCGCATCGATTGCATCCGGTTTCTCCGCCGTTGACAACCGGCCTCTTGCTTCCGCTGTCATTGCCCGTGTGACAGCTATTATCCGTTGGGCATCCGCGCCGCCGAGCGCGGTCGTAATGTCCGGGGCCTCTGGTGTGACGCCAGCGATATGAAATAGCCCCACTGCGCCAGACGACGCGGCGGCAGCACCGAAAGCCTTTAATGCATCTTCGCCGGGATCAGACGCGATTCCGGCAACAACCCCAATGTCATCGCCGGCGATACGTCCATAGAGGCTTCCCAACACCGGCCAGGCTATGTCCGAAGCGAGGAAGCTGCCGGAAAGGCCGCTGACGTCAAACACGAAAGTCGCAACGCGGTTTTCAGGGCAATGAAGACCGTAATGGGGTGCTCGACCGGCGATTGCGCAGGCTATGTCGAGGAAATCGCCATACCGGTTGGTCCGCGCCCCCAGAACCGAATTGCAAAATGCAACCGCGTTGGATTCACCCCATGCAACGTCGCAGCCGAAAGCCGGCCGGTGACCGGCTTGGTAGGGTGCGCAGGTCCAAGTTGGTTCGCATCCTAGTCGCCTGTAGGCGCCCATCATGCGCCGTGCCATCGATCGCTGCGGTTCCGCCAATTGCACCCGCGAGCAGCCGAGCAGGTCAAGCGCTCCGACATTCAGCGTCGAGCGCACTGCCACCTTTGCACCCAGTTCGACAAGCTTTTCGGCAAATATTGTTCCCGAATCGCCATGATAAAGGGCGCCGTCGATATGCGCTGACTTTATCTCGACGAGGCCGCCGGCGCCGATCAGCCGCGCACTTTCGAAGACGATCCGCATTGCCATTGCCTGCCCGCCACCGCTGGCCAGCATGTTCCGTTCAAAGCAGGTCAGGTGGACAGCCACTACAGTGCTGCCGTGCCGCTGGCGTTATAGCGTATGGTTTGAAAACGCGCCGCAAGGGCATCGTAGAGCAGGATACGTCCGACGAGCGGTTCGCCAGTCCCGGTGATCAGTTTGATCACTTCCATGGCCTGCAATGTGCCTATCACGCCGGTCAGTGCGCCAACCACACCGGCCTCCGCGCATGACGGAATGGCGCCCTGCGGCGGCGGCTCGGGAAATAGGTCACGGTAGGACGGCAATGGTTCGCCTTCTGAATCCGTCCGGAAAGGCATCAACACGGTAACCGAACCGTCAAATCGGCCGACGGCTCCTGTTACCAGTGGCACTTCGCACGTGGCCGCTGCATCGGCAACCGAATACCGTGTATCGAAATTGTCGGACCCGTCGACAACAATGTCGTACCCGTTGAGAAGTGCCGCGGCATTTCCGGCAGTTATGCGCAGATCGTGGGGTTCAACCGAAACGTTAGGGTTTATACGGGCGACGGCTGCCGCAGCACTTGCAACCTTTTTGGCGCCTACCTGCGTTGTGTCATGAATGATCTGGCGTTGCAGGTTTGACAGTGACACCGCGTCATCGTCGATTATGCCGATATGGCCGACGCCAGCGGCTGCGAGATACTGGATGACCGGTGCTCCCAGCCCCCCGGCACCAACAACCAGCACGCGGGCAGCCTTGAGTTTCTGCTGTCCGGCGCCGCCAATTTCCGCCAGCACGATGTGGCGGGCGTAGCGCTCCAATTCGTCACCGGACAGTTGAGTGTCTTTTTCCTTGTACGTCATCGCCGGATCATATCGCTTGCCGCATGCACTGTCAGCGCAATTTGCTGTGGCCGCCTTCGCTTTCGATCACGACAAACCCCGCACGGCCCTGCAAATTCTTGAACGGGGCCGGTTCTGTACCGGTCATGAATGCCTGACAATGCATCGCTTCAATGATGTCGAACAAGGCAGACCTGCGACCCGCGTCAAAATGGGCAGCGATTTCGTCGAGCAGCAAAACCGGCGCCATGCCCGTTAATTCGGTGCTCAGGCGGGCATGAGCCAGAACAAGGCCAACCAGCAGTGCCTTTTGTTCGCCGGTAGAGCACACATTGGCAGGTGTGTTTTTCGGGCCGTGCCGAACCTCGAGATCAGTTCGGTGCGGTCCCTCAAGCGTGCGCCCGGCAGCACGGTCAAGTGCCCTGCTGTCAGCCAATTGGCCAGCAAACCATGTTTCTATGTCGACCGACGGAGCATGGTCTACCCGGTTTTCCAATGCCCCGGACAGGGACAGCACGGAACGCGGAAACGGCCCATCCATATCAATCGCATCCAGCGTATTTTGCAGGACCCGTATCAATTCCGCACGCGCGGCTGCAATCGCCACGCCGCTTTCACTCATCGCGAGTTCGATCGCATCAAACCAGCGATCATCGCGAATGTTGTCTGTGAGCAGGCGGTTGCGATTTCGCATCGCCTTTTCATAGGCGACCGTGCGGCGGGCATGATTGGCGTCAATTGCCAGTACCATCCGGTCAAGAAAACGCCGCCGATCGGATGACGGACCGGTAAACAGCCCGTCCATGGCCGGAGTCATCCAGCTGATGCGCACCCATTCAAGTAGTTCGCTGGCTGTCTTTGCGGTTGCGCCATTGATGCGGATTTTTCTTGAGACATCGCCCGATGTGTCTTCCCCCGGTGTCCCGGTTCCGATTTGAAACCCGCCAAGCGGACCTTCCAGTTCTCCGTGAATGGAAAAACTGCTGGTGGCGGCAGAATTCTGCATTTCTGACAGCTTCGCCCGTCGCAGTCCACGGCCCGGCGAAAACAGCGACAACGCTTCCAGTAAATTGGTTTTTCCCGAACCATTCTCGCCGGTTATGACAACCATTCGAGGCGGCAGTTCGATCGAAAAATTTCTGTATGACCGGAAATCGGTAAGTGTCAGCCTTCGAAAGGAAACCCGACAGGCGTCGGTATTCGCACCATCAATGCCGGCATCTGGCATGCCTGCTAGACGCGCATCGGCATCAGAACATAAAGCGCGTTTTCATCGGCGGAATCCTGAATCACGGTCGGCGACCCGGAATCTGCCAGCATGAAACGGGCTTCCGTGCTGGTGAGCTGGCTTGCAATATCAAGGAGATACTTTGCGTTGAACCCGATTTCGATCGGATCGGAACTGTATTCGGCAGCCACCTCTTCGGTAGCACTTCCTGAATCCGGGTTGTTCACTGTAAGCACAACCAGACCGTCGCTGATCGAAAGCTTTACCGCCCTGCCGCGTTCCGACGAAACCGTGGACACACGGTCGACAGCCCGTTCGAAGTCCTGCCGGTCGATGACCAGCAACTTGTCGTTGCCCGATGGTATGACCCGCTGGTAATCGGGAAAAGTGCCGTCAATCAGCTTTGACGTTAGCACGACATTGCCGATCGTAAACCGGACCTTTGTATCGGATAGCTCGGTCGTGACCGCGACGTCGGGATCATCGACCAGCTTGAACAATTCGCTGACAGTTTTACGCGGCAGGATGACGCCGGGCATATCTTCGGATCCGGCCGGTGCGTCGATCTCGGCGCGTGCCAGCCTGTGGCCGTCCGTGGCTACCGCCCGCAGCTTCAGCTTGCCGTCGGATTCCAGCGAATGCAGATAAATGCCGTTCAGGTAGTAGCGTGTTTCTTCCGTCGAAATGGCAAATTGCGTCTTTTCGATCAGTCCGCGCAGATCGCCCGACTCCAGCCGGAAAATATGCGAGAACGTACCTGCCGAAAGCTCGGGAAAATCCGATTGCGGCAAGCACTGAAGACGGAAACTCGCCCGTCCGGAGATGATTGACATCGCCGCTCCGTCTTCATCCATTTTCAGCATGACTTCAGCGCCATCGGGAAGTTTGCGCACGATCTCATAAAGCAGATGCGCCGGCACCGTTGTTGCGCCTGCTTGTTCGATCGTTGCCGCCGTTGCCTCGGTGATTTCCAGGTCGAGATCGGTCGCCTTCAATTCAAGACTGGCATTATCCGTCCGCAGCATGACATTTGACAATATCGGGATCGTGTTGCGCCGCTCGACTACCCGGTGGACGTGATTCAGGGATTTCAGAAGGTTTGAGCGCTCCAGGATAACACGCATGTCTACCAATCTCGCTAAGTGAAAAATTCAGGTACCAGAATAGTCCGGTTGAGAAGGCCGCCTAAGCCGGAATCAGGGCAAAATGACAGGAAACCGGCCCAAAACGCAAGTCTGGTTCGCATAATACGCGGCTTCGGGCCAACAGCGCTGGGGATAATACCACATTGGCGGGTTTATCCCCGGCCCATAACAGGATTTCAGGCCTGATCGTTGATAAGCCGCTTCAGCAATTCCAGTTCCTGGGAAAGTTTGGTGTCGCCGGCGGCATTGCCCTCGATCTTCCGAACCGCATGCAAAACCGTGGTGTGATCCCTGCCACCGAAACGCCGCCCGATCTCCGGCAGCGAACGCGGCGTCAGCATCTTTGCCAGATACATCGCGATCTGCCGCGGGCGTACGATGGTACGCGTGCGCCGGTTGGACAGAAGTTCCGACTTTGACACATTGTAATGGCGCGCGACCACCCGCTGGATGTCTTCGATGCGCACCCGTTTTGGCTCTCCCTTACGGCAGATATTGGCAAGCAGTTCGTCGACGCGTTCCAGGGTGATCGAAGGCTCAAAGGAATTGCGCAGCAACAACTGGTTGAACGCGCCTTCGAGCTCACGGCCGCTGGCTGCTACCGAACTGGCGACATGCTCCAAAATCGCCTGCGGGATATCGATGGATTTGTCTTCTATCTGGGCTTCCGCGAGGCGTAGCTGCAGCATTTGCAGACGCATTTCATAATCCGGCACATTCAATTCGAGCGCAACACCGCCGTTCAGCCGCGAGCGAATGCGTGGTTCCAGCGATTCCAGTTCGGCCGGCGGCCGGTCCGCTGCAACAACGACCTGCTTGGCACTGTCCAAAAGCATGTTGATCAGATGGCAAAATTCATGCTGGATTGACTTACCCTGCAGGAATTGCATGTCGTCAATGACCAACAGGTCGATATCGCGCAACTGCTCCTTCAGCGTCAGCGCATTGTTGTCACGGATCGCGGTGGCAAATCGCCACATGAAATACTCGGCCGTCAGATAGACAACCCGCGACTGCGGATTTTGCTGTAGCGCTTCGTTTGCAATTGCCTGGAGAAGGTGGGTTTTTCCCAGGCCGACAGAGGCATGCACAAACAGCGGATTGAAGCGAACTGCACCGCGGCCGCATTCGGCAACGGCCTTGCCGGCCGCCAGGGCGACGCGATTGGAGGACCCTTCTACATAACTCCCAAAGGTAAAGCGGTTATCCAACGGAGAACCGACCACGGATTGCCGCGCGGCCCACTTGTTCCCGCCGCGCCCCTGCGGTGCCGTTGCAACGGTCGCATTGTTGGTTGCGGAATTGTCTGGTCCGCATTGTGCGGTATCAGATGGCTTCCGGTCGTTGGAAATATTCTTCCGGGCGCGGGTTGCGCTGCGCACGATGATCTCAACTCTCAAGACATCGCTATCCTGCGCCTTCCACAACTCCGAAATGGTTTCCAGGTAGTGTCCGTTGATCCATGAGCGCAGAAACGCGGTTGGCACGGAAAGGCGGACAGCACCACCCGACGCTTCCGCAAGTTTCATACGGCCAAACCAGCTCGAGTAAACATCATCGCCGAGTTGTGCCTGCAATTGCGCAATGACCCGTTGATAGATTTCGGCAGCTTTCGCTGGTGACCTGCTCATTCGTTCCCCCATTGTAAATTTTCCCCGTTCAGAGATGTCCGCCCCGATTTGCGTGATCAAGCCACCATGCATATTCAACGTCTCCTTTCCTCTGGTCATTTATGTTCACGCTATCGCCCGCCAATCGGTTGACCGATATCCCGTCGCCCAATGCATCAGAATTGAATACGGAACTTCTCGCAGGCCGGCAAAATCTGGTCGCTTAAAAAGTCAAAAACCCCCTTGCTCCAGCACATTGTGCTTGAGTCAAAATACCTCAACATTAATACCCGAAGCCGCATCTACTCGGCTGAAATTTCAGCCAAGACCATCCGGCACGGTTTGCATTCATATGCGCCCGCTCAGCCGGTTACTCATACTGAAATTAGGGCTCGGCACCCCTTAGTCCGATGGATGTACAGTACAGAAATCCCTGCGGATGACACAAGCCGGGCACTAACGATTTTTTAACGAATCAGTTTCGCAGGCAATCTTATTATTTGGCTCTCGATGCCATGCGGTAAAAAAAAGTATTTGGATTCAATTTCTTTTGCGGCGCCAAACGTCCGGACACTGTCGGAAAAAAAAATTCAAAAAAACTCCTTGACAGGAACCGGGTTCAATGTTGGCCGTCCGATTCAAGGTGCCTCTCAACTGACCTCGGGCAAGTATCTGGTTTTATTGGTTTATTGTTACCGCCGCAAAAACTGCGGGGGCGGCAGCTTGTGTCGCGCAAGCACCGCCTGTTAATTCAACAGTTTAATTTTTTGGGAGAGTGATCAGGCACAATTAGGTCAACCGGCTGAAAGACAAAAAGAAACCCGGCATGGATAGCCGGGTCGATTTTGCCGGTGATGCAATTTTGCCGGTCAGGCGCTCAGGGCTTTGACCCGCTTGGCCAGTCGCGAAACTTTGCGGGCGACGGTATTCTTGTGCAGGACGCCTTTGGTAACAGCGCGCATAAGTTCGGGCTGTGCCGCAACAAGCGATTGTGCCGCAGCATCCTTGTCGCCGCTGGCGATCGCTTCTTCGACCTTGCGAATAAATCCGCGAACACGCGTGCGGCGCGACTTGTTGACCTCGGTTTGGCGTGCGATTTTCCGCGTCGCCTTCTTGGCCGAGCTGGTATTGGCCATGGTGCCTCTCTTCAATAACAAAATGGTCCGGTCAGTTGGCGAGCGGACGAAACAAAAGGAGGCGGCCGAACAGCCACCTCAGTTGCGGCAGCTTATAGTCCAGCTTTCCAAAGGCGTCAACGCCATCGATGCCCGCAATTCCGTATGAAATTGGCGAAAATCCGTTCCCGTCAGCGGTTTTTGAAATTTGCGCTGCGTTTTTCGACAAAAGCCGTCATGCCCTCCGTCTGATCGTCCAGCGCAAACATCGAGTGGAAAACACGCCGTTCATGCCGCAGGCCCTCGGCAAGGGTGGTCTCGAACGACCGGTTGACCGCTTCCTTGGTCATCATGGCTGCAGGAAGCGAGAAATCGGCGATTTTTCCGGCAGCCTTCAAGGCTTCCTCGATCAGTTCGCCGACCGGCACGATGCGCGACACCAAACCGCTGCGTTCCGCTTCCTCTGCATCCATCATCCTCCCGGTCAGGCACATATCCATTGCCTTTGCCTTGCCAACGGCCCGCGTCAGGCGCTGTGATCCGCCCATTCCAGGCATGACACCGAGAGTAATTTCCGGCTGTCCGAATTTGGCATTGTCGGCAGCAATGATGAAGTCGCACATCATCGCCAGTTCACATCCGCCCCCAAGGGCATAGCCGGCGACCGCGGCGATGATCGGCTTTCGCACCCGCGTCAACGCTTCCCATGCGGCGAAGAAGTCGGTGTTGTATGCCTCGACATAAGTAAGCGAGAGCATCTGCTTGATATCCGCGCCGGCGGCAAAGGCCTTGCTTGATCCGGTTATCACGATGGCACCGATTTTCGCATCGGCATCAAACTCCGCGGCAGCCTTTGTGACTTCGCCCATGACCGTTGTATTCAGCGCATTGAGGGCTTCCGGCCGGTTGAGTGTGATGACACCGACTCTCCCCTTCCGCTCGGACAGAATTGTCGAATAGGCCATGGGTGGTTCTCCTTGCTTGCGGGTTGCCCTGGATTGTTGCCGAACCAATTACCCGTAACGGGAGAAGTTTGAAACCCGGTGTGGCGAAAAGTCTTTACCGGTCTAGACCTGACAATCGGGACACAAGAAGGTCGAACGCCCGTTTTGCTGGATGCGCCTGACAGTGCCGCCGCATTGCGCCCTGGAGCAGGCTTCGCCCTCGCGGTCATATACCGAGAAACTGTGCTGGAAGTAGCCAAGCGAACCATCGGTCAGCCGGTGATCGCGCAACGTTGATCCGCCGGCTTCGATGGCATCGGCAACAACCGCGCGAATGGCGCCGGAAAGGTTTTCCACCCTGTTGCGCGCCACTGCCGATCGTGCTGCCAGGGTTGACGCGGTGCGCAGGGGCGACAATCCTGCCCGCCACAACGCCTCGCAGACGTAGATATTTCCAAGACCGGCAACCAGGCGCTGGTCCATCAGTGCAGCCTTCAAGGATGTTTTCCTGCCAGCCATCAAAGCGGCAAGCGCAGGTCCATCAAGGGTATTTCCGGTCGGTTCGATACCCAGCCTTGAAATCATCGGATGCATTTCGAGTTCGTCGCGGCTGCAAAGAAGCATGAAGCCGAACCGCCGCGGGTCATTGTAGACAAGCTGAATGGCACTTCCATTCGTTGCGCTCAGGTGAAAGACCACGTGATCGTGGCGCGCCGCACCGTTCTGCTCGTGGAAGCGTCTGTCCGGCATGAAGCTTTCGCCGTCTCTGATTATCCGGAAGGATCCTGACATTCCCAGATGCGCAATCAAGACAGGTCCCTGGCTGAAATGGACAAGGAGATACTTCGCCCGACGGCCAATTTCGCTGATGCGCCGGTTCGCCAATCGCTCGGCAAAATCCGGTGCGAAGGGGAACCGAAGGTTTGCGCGCCGAAGTTCGACCTTGCGAACGAGGGCGCCTTCAAGAACCGGCTGCAGTCCGCGGCGGACTGTCTCGACTTCTGGCAATTCAGGCATCGGGAGCGATGAGTTGCAGGAAGGAGGTGCCGTGGCGCCCGGCCGGAAT
>JAHEGF010000371.1 GCA_024645155.1 Phyllobacteriaceae bacterium
AGTACGATTTCACAAGTCGAAAGCAACATGATCTACCCCTCGCTACCGGCCCTTTTCAAAATGGCCGAGGTCCTGTCGGTCGACGTCAGTGCCTTTTTCAAGGACGCCGCTGAAGTCGTCCGTCCGTCGGTTTTTTCGGCCAACGATGCCGTCGCCGTCAAATTCCAGAATCTGCCCAAAGGAAGCCTCTCCGGCATGCGGCTGA
Source organism: Phyllobacteriaceae bacterium (assembly GCA_024645155.1). GTDB lineage: Bacteria > Pseudomonadota > Alphaproteobacteria > Rhizobiales > Rhizobiaceae > JAHEGF01. The sequence continues at coordinate 206 of JAHEGF010000371.1, forward strand.
CCGGCGTCGATTTCGAGGCCAAAGCCGACCCCTACCTGATCGAAATCCCCGCTCGAACCACCCTTCCTTTCCATTTTTTCGTTCACAAAGGCGAAGAATTCGGCTACGTGCTGGCCGGGGAACTGCAGGTCAAAATCGGCAGCCGTCTCGAGAAATTGGCGGCCGGGGACGTGGTATATCTGACGACCGACATCCCGGCCCAGTGGAAGAATACCGGAACGAATACCGCCCGCATGATTTGGGCGAAAATCAAGTGAGCCGGCGAAATCACAGGGTTCATATTATCACCAAGAAATGCCGTCTAAAATTCGATCACGCTTCGGTCTGCCATCGGTTCAGACCGGCAGAGCCTTCGATGCCCTGCCGGCGCCGGTGAAATGCACGAACGCAGACGGATCAGGCGTCGATCACCGCCAAGGCCTCTTCTTTGTAAGCATCCATGATGTACGGCAGATTGGTCACGCGTGACGCCTCTTCGGTCAGAGCGGCCAGGTCCTTGCGGGTGATCAGGTGCGGCCGCCACTTGCGGGCACCCGCCATGAGCTGCTGCAGGCCGACCCGCAGCTTCTCGGCGGCGCTGTAGAGACCGATGGCCCCCAACGGGAATTTTTCGATGTCTTTACCGTATTTGGTTCTCAATTCGGCATAGGAGACGAAGATCTCTTCCTTGGTGGTGCCGTATTTCGACACGGTCGACGGCAAGCCGCCGTCTTCGCCCTTCAGCCAGAGGCCGATGTTCTTACCGACCATCCCGGGTATCATCAGCGCCCGTCCCATGCACACGGCTTTGCAATAAGGCGCGCCCAATGCCAGTGCCTTAAATATATGGTCTTCTGAAGAAAAACCGCCGGCAAACGCTATGTCCGGCACCCAAGCACCCTTCTTCGCCAGCCGCAGACACAAATCATATGCCATGGAATGCAGGTAGATGGCCGGTATCCCCCATTCGCTCATCATGCGCCATGGGCTCATGCCGGTGCCGCCCGGCGCACCGTCGATCGTCAGCAGGCTGATCTTGGCGTCCGAGGACCAGCGGATCGCCATGGCCAGCTCCCGCATCGGATACGCTCCGGTCTTTAGAGTGACGCGTTTGGCCCCCAGCTTGCGGACCCGATCGACCTCGCGCATGAAGTCCTCCTGATCGAGAAACCCGACCCGGGAGTGCCGTTCGAATTCTTTTATGGCGCCGTCTTTATAGGCTTTGACATTGGAGTCGTCCGACGGATCAGGGGTGACCAGGTATCCTCGCTTCTGGAGTTCCAGGGCACGCTCGATGGTGTCGACCTTGATTTCACCGCCAATGCACTTGGCGCCCTGCCCCCATTTGAGTTCGATCGTTTCGACCCCTAATTTCTCGATGACATATTCGGCAACGCCCAGGCGGGTGTCCTCGACGTTCAACTGGACCATGATGTCCCCGAACCCTTCGTGAAAACGCCGGTACTGCTCCAACCGCCGCCGCATTTCCGGAGAGTCCTTGACCTTGCCGTTCTTGTCAATCTTCAGTTGGGGATCAATGCCGCAGACATTTTCACCGCAGACCAGACTTATTCCGGTGATGGCGGCTCCTACTGCAAAGTGTTCCCAGTTGGACCGGGCGATTTCGGTGCTCCCCAGTGCACCGGTAAACATGGGAATCCGCATTTTGACTTTTTCGGTGGCCCCGTACCAGGCGGTCGTATTGACCTTGGGAAAAATCGCATGATCCGGATCGGCTTCGATACCTTCGGCGCCGATGGCATACCCCATGATGTTCAAATGGGAATAGTCCACCGGATAATCCTTGTCCGCTCCGGCCGTAACTTTGCCGAAGGGCGTCGGATAGAGCAGCTCGCGCCCCCTAAAGGTCGACTTGAACAAGTCACAGTTGCCCTTGCAACCGTCGACACAGCGACTGCAGATGCCGGACTGAGGGGCGACACTGCGGGAGCGGTTTTTGGTTTCCAGAGCTTCATTCGAATTCGGTTGCTGAAAATTCATGGCGTCCTCCTCAACAGGATTGTTAAGTTTAAATAAAAAAAAACGTCTTTTCCGGGTGAAAAAGACGCCTTTGTCCAGGACCCGATCTTATCGATTGCACGTTTTTGTGCAAACCGTGATTTTACAGATTGTCGTACCTTTTAGTTTTACTAAATAAACCTGTCAAGCAAATAATGTTAAAAACTTGTTTTTTATTAAGTTTGACGAACAGGGAGGGATGGGAAGGTGTAAATCAGGTCAGTGTACGACTGACGGTGGGGTATCAGTCGATTTCTTCGGAAAGCAGAATGGCTTCGGCCACCCGCCGCATCGAGGTGCGCATGTCCATGCTACGTTTCTGCAGCCAGCGATAGGCCTCCTCGCCGCTCTTGTTGCGTCGTTTCATGAGGATTTCCTTGGCCCTTTCGACCATCTTGCGGGTCTCCAGTTCCTCCTGGATGACCTGGGTCTTGACCATCAGTTCGGTGTTCATGATCGCCACCGCGGCCTGGTTGGCAACTGTCGACATCAGGTTGATCTCGGTCTGTGTGAATGTGTGCGGTTCGGCGGTAAAGCAATTGAGGACCCCGATAACCTTGCCGTCCTTGACCTGCAGCGGTACGCTGAGCATTGACACCAGGCCGAGTTTTGCGGCCATTTCCTTTTCTT
>JAHEGF010000372.1 GCA_024645155.1 Phyllobacteriaceae bacterium
GCTCGGTCTGCCTCATCGATACGGGAGATGTCGTTTTCATTGAAATTGCCGTCCATGGGTCAGACCTTTCATATTTGCGGGTGAAAAACAGAATCAGGTTTGATCGCTCTGTCTTGTCCGAGATTTGACACCGTAAAGGGTGCAACAAGTAGGGCCAACGATCAAGGTTGCATATAGCCAGATGCTTGCCGAGCGTGCGTTGACTCCGCCAGAAAGGTGACTGTTTGCAATGAAATCATCTGCGCCGATTCAAGTCTTTTCGCCGCCGCTGTATCGCTGCTCAGTTACGTAAAACGGGCTTCGTCCGCCGAGTTTCATGATCCGGTCCAAAACCCGGATAATCTCTTTTTCGCGGTCAAAACACCCTTACCACCCAAACTGGACTCATGATAAGTTTCCATGTGGTCCTTTGATCTCGTCCTTCAGCAGCGACACTGGCGTCTATGCCTCGTGGCATGCAACTGATGTTTTTGCAGTGAGTTTCGTCCATTGCGCCGCTTGAACTGGAAGAGGTGAAAATTCGAACAATAGACGACAGGGCAAGGCTTTTCGGCGACAATAGGCTTGCAGGCGTGGGGAAACTGACATTGGATAGGGCGCGATAACAAGGATCAGCCAGCACGAAAACAGTGCGGCATAACCAACTCGGCGCGATCGGTGCCGCAACAGAAAAACAACGGGAGACTACTGAAATGATAAAGAAATCAGCATCTGCATTGGTGGCCGGCGCGGTCATGGCGTTCGGCGCGCAGACGGCGACAGCGGGCGGCCATGGAGAAATCACTGTTGGGTACTTCCTCGAATGGCCGATGCCATTCCTGGCGGCGAAGGCAGCCGGCACATATGACGAAGCCCTTGGCATGAAAGTGAACTGGGTTTCCTTTGAAACCGGTACCGCGATGAGTGCGGCGATGGCCTCGGGTGACGTTCAGATATCCGTAAGCCAGGGCGTGCCGCCATTCGTCGTGGCCACGTCGGGCGGGCAGGACCTGCAGATCGTCGATGTGGCCGTGAGCTACTCCGAAAACGATAACTGTGTGGTGCGTTCGGAGTTCGAGATCGACAAGGACAGTGCCAGCGAACTGGCGGGTAAAAAGGTCGCGGTGCCGCTCGGAACGGCAGCTCATTATGGATTCCTGCGCCAGATGGACCACTTTGGCGTGGACCTCGGCTCGCTGCAGATTGTCGACATGGCACCACCGGAAGGCGCGGCGGCGCTCAGCCAGGGTGCGGTTGATTTTGCCTGCGGCTGGGGCGGCGGTCTCGCGCGGATGAAGGAATACGGAAATGTCCTTTTGACAGGTGCCGAGAAAGAAGAATTGGGTATTCTTGTTTTCGATGTCACCTCCGCACCCGCATCTTTCGTTGCGGAGAACGGCGATATCGTGGCGAAGTTCGTGGCGGTAACAGCCGCTGCCAACGCCGAGTGGGCGGCGAACCCCAGTGACGAGATGCTTGCCGTTATTGCTGAGCAATCCGGTATGGATGTCGAAGCAACCCGGGCTTCGATGGCAACTTTCGAATTCCCGACGATTGAACAGCAATTGTCCGAGAAGTGGCTTGGCGGCAACGCGGCCTCGTTCATGAAGGGCGTGGCGGACGTCTTTGTGGAAGCAGGCTCGATTGACAGCGCTCTCGACAGCTACGAGGGTACCGTCAACACCGGGCCGCTGGAAGCTGCCAACCAGATGTAAAGGACCAGAGGCGGCGCGGGACATCCCCGCGCCGCTTCGCTTTTGAGCCAGAGACGGGGCAAACCCTGTCCGGCGCGCAATCCCGAACGCGGCAACAGGTGGGGACGACATGACCGGCTTATCCATCCAGAATATTTCGATGCGCTTTGAATTGCCGAACGGCGATGCGGTGCAGGCGCTGCAGGACGTATCGATTTACCTGAAAGAGGGCGAGTTGCTCAGCGTGCTGGGCCCCTCGGGATGCGGAAAGACGACTTTGCTGAACATCGTGGCGGGATTTCTTGCCCCAACTTCGGGCAAGCTGACGCTGAACGGGCATGATATCAAAGGGCCGAATGCGGAGCGCGGCATGGTCTTTCAGCAGGGTGCGCTTTTTGAATGGATGTCCGTGCGCGAAAATGTGGGATTTGGCCCCGCCATGAAGGGAACGCCCAAAGTCGAGAAGGACCGGACAGTCGATCACCTGCTTGAAGTCGTTGGCCTGAAAGATTTCAAGGAGAAAGCCGTCTATGAGCTGTCGGGGGGTATGCAGCAACGGGTGGCATTGGCCCGCTGCTTGGCGAATGACCCGGATGTGATCCTGATGGACGAACCTTTGGGCGCGCTGGACGCCCTTACACGCGAGAAGATGCAAAGCCTCGTGCTTAAGCTCTGGAAGGAAACCGGCAAGACGATCATCCTGATTACGCACTCCGTTGAAGAAGCGCTGTTGCTGGGTGAGCGCCTCATCGTTATGGCCCCGAGACCGGGGCGTATTCACAAGGAATACCGTTTGCCCTTCGCGGACCTCGGGGTCGACGCCGATCTGCGGCAAGTGAAAAAGCACCCCGAGTTCGGACCCCGCCGCGAAGAGATCCTGAACATGATCTGGGATATGGAAGAAGAGATCATGGGTGGCAAGGAGAACGCGGCATGATCCCCCTGCTGATCTACATTCTGATATTCGTTGTTGCCTATGTCATCGTCACGAAGGTCGTACACGGTGCAGGCCTGCACGACTACACGTCGCTCAAGACGGTCACCTTCGGCGATGAAAGCGCCGTGCGGCCCAATCGTGCCGCGGGTATCATCTCGATCCTGACGATTTTCCTGATGTGGGGGATATTTACCGGCTCCAGCCTGATCCCCGGTTTCCTGCA
>JAHEGF010000373.1 GCA_024645155.1 Phyllobacteriaceae bacterium
CAACCTCTGCATGTACAAAATCTCTTCGAAGTGCTTGTTGTTGTGGGCAGAATTGATCGTCACGCTGCTTGTATGCCTTCGGTGAGAATTGAGCGCTTGCGACTTGAAAGCAACTTTGCCCCGTCTCAATAGCTCCGTGTAGACCAACCAGTCACCAGCAATTTTCAACTCCGTGAGCTTGTTCTTGCATTTTCCGAGCGTATCCAGAAACTCACTCCTACTTGCAATTACCGCGCTGACATTTGGCACGCAGTTTTTCACGCACATTGTGTTTCTGATTTCATCTTCCCCTTCTGAAACAAAATCAGTGCGCCAATGATCGGAACAAACATCGTCGGTGTACTTCAAGTAGTCCTGTTCGATAAGTTTTCCTTTCTCGTCGATCTGTTTGGATTGGCAATAAGCCATTACCATGCGTTCGTCGTTGAAAAATGGAACAAGGCCGGTGAGCAGATCGTCCTCCGCAATATCATCAGCCTCGCATACCCAGATCAAATCGCCTTTCGCAAGTTCGGCACCTTTCTCCCACTGTTTGAATACGGAACCGGAGTTTTCATCGTTTACTATGCAGGACCACGGAATTTCGGTGTCTGACAACAGGTCTTCAATGACCTTAACGCTGCCATCAGTCGATGCGTCGTCCAATACAATCAGCTCATAAATCGGATATGTCTGGTTGAGAATCGAATCAATGCGCTCCTTCAAGTAAGCTTCATAATTGTAATTGGGCAAAATTACGCTGACCTTGAATTGCGGTTTCCCTGCCAATGCAAGCAAATCGTAGATATAGTGAAGAAAAGAAAACCGTTCCCGAACCAGCAGGGCGCCCTTTTCACCCAATTTTTTCGCCAGCGATTCATCACCAAGCAACGTATCGATGGCCAAAGACAATTCTGAAACATCTTCATGCGGGACGAGCAAGCCACATCCCTCATTCAGCAGGTTTTCTGATCCGCCCGCGCCTTCGAACCCGATAACGGGAACGCCGACATCCAGTGCTTCCATGACTGTTGTCGGGAAAGGATCTTCTCTGGAAGTCAACGCGAAAACATCGGCGCCGGCATAAAAGAGGTCCGTGTCGTCCTGCCGACCCGGGAACAATACTTGATCGCTGCACTTATGATTTCGCAACAACCTGGATACCTTCTGCTGCATGCCCCAATCCCAATGGCCGACCCACACGAAAAAGTAGTCTGGATTTTCAACGCAAAGAGACTGCGCAGCTTTGACAAACAGATCAACGCCCTTTCTGTGATCACCAAAACCGACGCCCAGCACGATCCGGGATTCATGGGGAATGCCCAACTTGGCCCTGAGTTGCTTTCGTGCAGTTGTTCGCCGACCTGCGAATCTGTTTTTCTTGTAGTTCCCTTGGAAACGAATGACGATTCTATCTTCAGGGATCGCGGCCATCTCGTTGAACGGCTTCATCACTTGCTCGGCTGCGAAAACTACCTTTTTCGCGTTTTCGGAAATTGATTTTACGTGAGGCCCCAGGTTGTATTGTTTGATGATGTTACTAAGTTCATGGACGAGTGAAATACATTCGATTTCTTCGTTGGTCAGCGTTTCCAAAAACAATCCCGAAACCGTGGTATTGCAGATAGCACTCTTGTGTCCCAGATTATGAAGTTCCCTGGCTAAAGCTTTCGCTTCGGCTCCCTGGTGATCGAATCCTGCCAAACTGTGTACGACTGCCCATTTCTTGAATTCGTCGATCAGTATTCCATCCCCTAAAACCACCAGGTCCACGTGGAAATTGAAATACGTCCTCAAGCATCTGGCTGTATGAAGCATCAGATACTGAGCCCCATGTGCGAGCGCGTCATGGGCGACCAGGATGATTTTCCTGTCCTCCTGCTGTGCAACTCTCGACCCACGCACGGCATTTTCCACCGCATTCCGGGTTGCCTGCAGGTAGGCATACCCGTTCTCCGCATCGGGTTCCAGGTAGGCGCCTTCCGCCCATTCGTTCCAGGCGTTGATGAAAACGAGTCGTTCGCTGGGCTCTTCAAAGCGGTCCTTCGTATCCTCGATCGCATTTTCCAACCAGCGCTGGTAGCGACCTGGCGTGGTGCCGACGAACACGGCCCCGGAGTCCGGCCTGCGGGCCGTGTTGTCCCAGGAGGGGTTCACGCCGCGGAACAGGGTGTAATCCGGTTCCGCATAAGCCTCGCTGCGATTGGCGATGGACGTCCAGTCGTAAACGTAGCCCTTATAGCCCAGGGGCAGATCTTTTACCTGGTGGGTAACGATATCCGGCCCGGTATTGTTGGGCGGAAACTCGATTGCGGCATCGAATCCGAACTCAGCCGGGTCTACGCTCTCGAAAGACTGCGGGTACGCGAGGTAGATTTCACCTACGCCGTTTTCGCGACACCAACGCCGCCAGCGCTTCGCCGTCCGTGCAGGATTTGGCAGCAGGCTGGGCCGGTATACCAGCAGCAGCGGTTTGCCGTCGACACTAATGTAACGGGGATCCCGAATATAGTTGGAGAGATATTCAATGAACGCCAGGTCATCCTGTTCCGAGTGCTCCTGGCCGATCAGCATGTGGCTATCCAGGCCGTCCCAGGTGCGCGTCCAGTTCTCGTTGGCCCAGCAGAGGCAAAACGGCAAATCGAGGTCCGGATTCTCCAGGTACTGGAGCAGCGGCGTCTCGAGCAGTCGAATTCCATGGAACCAGTAGAAATAGAAACAGAATCCGCCCAGCCCGTATTGCCTGGCCAGTTCTACCTGTTTTCTCTGTACGTCGACATCACGGAGATCGTAGTACCCGAGATCAGCCGGCACCCGGGGTTGATGGTGTGACTTGA
>JAHEGF010000128.1 GCA_024645155.1 Phyllobacteriaceae bacterium
ACATTGATGGAGGCAGCCGGTCAAATCCGCCATCAGCCGTCAATTGCAAAACGTGGTCCCGAAGACACCGCCGCAATACTCTACACTTCCGGTACGACCGGCAGGTCGAAGGGCGCCGTGCTGTCACATCGTTCACTCGTTTCAAACGCAGAGGTATTGAGGAAATACTGGCGAATTACGGCCGATGACATTCTCATTCACGCCCTGCCGATCTACCATGTGCATGGTCTGTTCGTTGCTTTGAACTGCATCATGTTCGCAGGCGGATCAATGCTGTTTCGCGGTAAGTTCGATCCGGGCAGAACCATTTGCGATATGGCAGGTTCAACCATGCTCATGGGCGTACCAACATACTATACCCGCATGCTGGAAAACGCCGATCTTGGCAAAACTGCAGCAACAAACATGCGCCTGTTCATTTCCGGCTCCGCGCCCTTGTTGGCGCAAACTCACCAGCAATGGCGTGACATCACCGGACACGCGATACTTGAGCGCTACGGCATGACGGAAACCGGAATGAATACGTCAAATCCGTATGAAGGCGAGAGAAGGCCAGGCACAGTCGGTTTTCCTCTGCCAGGCATCGAGGTTCGCGTCTGCGACCCTGAAACCGGAGGCGTTCTGCAACCAGGCGTGGTAGGCGGCGTGGAGGTCCGTGGACCCAATCTTTTCAGCGGCTATTGGCGAATGCCCGAAAAAACCGAAGAAGAACATCGGCCGGACGGCTATTTTATCACCGGTGATCTGGGGCAGTTCGATAAAGATGGTTACCTGTCGATAGTGGGTCGCTCAAAAGACCTGATCATCACCGGAGGGCTCAATGTCTATCCCAAGGAGATCGAGTCAATTCTCGACGATATCGCTGGAGTGTATGAAAGCGCTGTTATCGGGTTGGCGCATCGTGATTTTGGCGAAGGTGTCGCCGCCGTGGTAGTTCCCGTGCCGGGCCATGAGATAACCGCCGAAATGCTGCAGCGTTCGGTTTCCGATAAACTGGCGAATTTCAAACAGCCAAAGCGATACTTTATTGTCGACACCTTGCCGCGTAATGCGATGGGCAAAGTTCAAAAAAAGGCGCTACGCGACCGCTACAAAACCGCCTTTAAGGATTGATATGAGGAGACGGAAGGTGTGGTGGCCATTGCGGGCACAAATACCAATTCCTGACCCTAACCTTGAGCAGCGCTTGTTAACACAGCAGTCGCCTCAATCTCGACAAGTGCCTCGTCTTCCACAAGTTCCTTGACGACAACCATCGTCATGGCCGGAAAATTGCGCCCCATGACGCGGCGATAGGCGGCACCTACCTCTGCCTGTTTCTCAAGATATTCCCTTTTGTCGGTCACATACCAGGTGAGCCGAACGATATCACTCGCTTTTCCCCCGGCCGTCACAACCACATCCACGATATTTCGCAGAGCCTGCTCCATTTGTCCGATGAAGTCGCGGCTTTCGAATACCTGGTCCTTTGTCCAGCCAATCTGGCCGCCGACAAAAAGCCGGGAACCTTCGCTCAATACGCCATTGGAATAGCCTTTGGCCGGTTTCCATCCGGCGGGTTGAATAGTTTTATGCATGATTATGTGCCAATCCATTGATGTCGTTTTTTACAATAAGAGCCATCTTCTCCGGCCATGGTTTTGATTTGCGTTCCTTGATGGCGATAAACACGATCGTGGATTTAATCGTCAGCCGGCGCTCGGACCCGCACACTGCCTCAACCGAAATATCCAGGCTGGAATTTCCAAGACGAACTGGTGTCAGCCTGAATTCCAGAACATCTCCGAGGATGCTCGGCGCAAGAAATTTCGTGGTAAGCTGGACAGTGGGAATTGCCGATTGCATCGGTCCGTGAAGCACCTCGAACGGTATTCCGAGCCGCTGTGCAAACCATTCTTCAACGGTCAGGTTGAACATTTCAAAATAGCGCGGATAAAAAACCATACCTGCGGGATCGCAATGCTGAAATCCGACTTTCTGTGTGATCTGGAATGCGGTCATCGTTAAACGCCCAGATACCGGTCGGTGATGTCCGGAACCAGGTCTGCCGTGATACCGGACCAGCAGGTTGCGCCTTTCTCCAAAATCGCACAGTGGTCAGCGATTGCCGTAAGTTCCCTTAACGATTTGTCGATGACCAATATCGACAATCCTTCATCCTTGAGTTTGAACATCGCAGACCAGATTTCCTGACGGACCACCGGGGCGAGGCCCTCCGTCGCCTCGTCAAGTATCAGCAGCTTTGGATTTGTCATCAGTGCCCTGCCAATGGAAAGCATCTGTTGCTCGCCTCCCGAAAGTGTATTTGCAAATTGGTCTCGCCGCTCTGACAAACGGGGAAACAATTCGGATACCTGTTGAAATGTCCAGTATCCGTCTCGCGATGCGGCAAGCAGGTTTTCATGGACAGTCAAACCCGAAAAACACCGTCTGCCTTCCGGAACAAGGCCCAAACCAAGACGCGCCGCCTTGTGCGAAGGCATCTTCTCCAAGTTTTGGCCTGCAAAAAAAATTCGGCCGGAGCTGTGCGGGAGCATACGGCAGATGGTTCTAATCGTCGTTGTTTTACCCATCCCATTACGGCCCATCAGCGCGACAACCTCACCCTTGCCAATTTCAAGATTTACCCCGAACAATGCCTGGGAAGCACCGTAAAATGCTGTAACGTTTTCCAGGGTTAGAAGCTTGCTCATGCCAGTTCCTCACCGAGATAAGCGCTGCGAACTTTTTTGCTGTTACGAATTTCATCAACACTCCCGGTGGCGATAATCTGTCCATAGACAAGAACGGAAATTCGGTCAGCCAGAGCAAAGACGGCGTCCATGTCATGCTCCACAAGCAGGATAGGCGCTTCATCCCGCAGCCGGGCGAGAAATTTCGTCAATTGTTGCGATCCGTCGGGCCCCATGCCCGCCATCGGTTCGTCTAATAGAAAGACCTTTGGTTTGAGTGCAAGGGCAATTGCCATTTCAAGCTGCCGCCGTTCCCCATGCGACAGGTCTGCAGTCCGCACCATGGCACGGTCCTGCAATCCAACTCTCATCAAATTGTCCATTGCGGCCGCAACAAGTTTCTTGTCGCGGATCACGGGTTTGAAAAACCGGAACACACTGCCCTCGACTGCCTGGACTGCCAGTAGGACATTGTGCAGGGCCGAGATTTCAGGAGCTAACGAAGACACCTGAAATGTACGGGCGAGGCCCATTTTTGCGCGTGCCTCTGCATCGAGGTCATCGATTCTACGCCCATTGAAACGGATGGTGCCAGCGTCGTGATGCAATTCACCGACAATTTGCTTGATCAGCGTCGATTTCCCGGCACCATTTGGTCCGATAAGGGCATGTATTTCACCGGGCCTCAAATCAAGCGTAACATGGTCGCTCGCCATTAATGCGCCAAACCGCTTTGAAAGGTCTTCGACTTCGAGAATGGCGCTAGACATTACCACGTCCCCCAGCCAGCAAACCGATCAGTCCACCCCGTGCAAACAGCACTATGAGCAGAAGCAGCATGCCAAGCAGAAACTGCCAGAATTCGGTAATGCCGCCCAGCAAATGTTCGAGTAGAATGAAAAGTGCGGCACCAGCCAACGGACCAAACAGGCGGCCGACACCGCCAAGAATGACGAAGATCATGATCTCACCGGATGTATGCCACGAAAACATGGCTGGACTGACAAACCGGTTCAGATCCGCATAAAGCGCGCCAGCCAGCCCTGTAATCATTCCGGATATCACAAAAGCCGTGAGTTGCACCTGGAATGGTCTGACCCCAACACTTGTAAGGCGTTGCGGATTTTGCCGTGCCGCGCTGAGCGCCAATCCGAAGCGGGAATGTGTGAGCAATACCGAGAATCCGAGTACCGCAATGAGCAAGGCAAAACAAATGGCAAAGAAAGTAATAGGGTCAAGAGTGTTCAAGCCGGGAAACTTGCTTCGCACATAAATCGACAACCCATCCTCGCCACCATATGCCGGCCATGAAATTGCGAAGTAGTATATCATTTGCGCGAAAGCCAAGGTGATCATTATGAAATACACGCCGCCCGTTCGCAGACTCATTGCGCCGATTACCAAGGCAGCTGCACCACAGATGCACAACGCAACCGGCCATATGATGAGCATTTGTGTCGTGCCCTGGATTTCGAACGGCCATGTCACCAGCGGCTCGTAGTTCAATGCTTGGCTGGCGAGAATGCCGGCCGCATATCCACCAAGCCCAAAGAACGCGGCATGACCGAATGATATCAGGCCGCCGTAACCTAGCGCGATATTGAGGCCGACACCGGCGATCGCAAATATGGCGACCTTCGTGGACAATGTGATGATGAACGGGTGGTCTGCGAACTGCGCTCCGATCGGCACCGCGAGCAACGCAATTGCAAGAGCGATGTTCACGGTGGTTTCCCTGGTCATCAGTTCGTTGCCCCGAACAATCCGCGTGGACGGAAGATCAGCACGAGCGCCATGAGAATATAGATCGACATTGATGCAAGGGCTGAACCGATTGAGGTCGCGTCGGATTCGCTCATCATTGTCGCAAATAGTGACGGCAGCAGAAACCTGCCGAGTGTATCGGTCAATCCGACTAATATAGCACCCACAAGCGCACCTTTGATTGAACCGATTCCGCCAATCACAATCACGACAAATGCCAGGATCAGAACCGGTTCGCCCATACCTACCTGTACCGATTGAATGGTACCGACAAGCGCTCCGGCAAGCCCGGCGAGCGCGGCTCCCAGCGCGAAGACGAATGTATAAAGCCGGGCAATATCAATCCCCAGGGCTGCAATCATCTCGCGATCGGCTTCGCCTGCACGTATTTGCACTCCGATACGTGTTTTGCCAATCAACGCAAACAGCCCGGCTGCGACAATGATTCCAACAACAATAATGGCAAGCCGGTAGGTTGGATAAGCGACGCCACCGGGTAAGATCACGGCGCCGGAAAGACTGGCGGGAACGTTGAGATAAAGCGGAAAGGAGCCAAATATCCAGCGTGTTCCCTCTGAAAATACAAGAATCAATGCAAAAGTCGCAAGGACCTGGTCGAGGTGATCGCGGCCGTAAAGTCTGCGAATGACCGCCACTTCTATCACGGCGCCAGCTGCCGCGGCTGCTGCAAGACTTGCTGCAACACCAAGCCAGAAAGAGCCGGTTGCCGCCGCAACGGCCGCGCAGGCAAAGGCACCCACCATGTAAAGCGAACCATGGGCGAGATTTATAAGCCCCATAACACCGAAGACCAGAGTTAGCCCTGCGGCCATTAAGAACAGCATGATTCCGAACTGTAATCCGTTCAGGATTTGCTCGAATAGGAGTATCGTTGACACGGTGATTTCCGGAAAATGATGCTGACGGCGGGCCGCACCTGCGGCCCGCCAATTCAGCGTGCTGAACTACATTTTGCACTCGGCGGCGTAGACATCAGTGTGGTCCGTTGCAGCGACACCGATAATCTTGTTTGTCACTACGTCACCTTCCTTGACGACTTCGCGTACAAATACATCCTGAATCGGGTGGTTGTTTGGCCCGAACTTGAACTTGCCGCGGGTCGACGCAAAATCGGCTTCTTTCAATGCCGCGCGAAATGCATCGGCATCCTTGACGTCAGCTTTCGCGGCAGCTGATACGAGAAGCAGAGCGGTGTCGTAACCCTGCGATGCATAAATCGAGGGCAACCGGCCATATTCAGCTTGGAAAGTTTCGACAAATTTCTTGTTGGCTTCGTTGTCTATGTCCTTCGACCAATGGGACGTATTCTTTGCACCGATAGCGGCATCACCGATGGCGCCGAGAACATCCTGGCTAAGACTGAAAGAGGGACCCATCACAGGGACTGTCACACCGGAGCCGGCATATTGTTTCATGAAGGAAATACCCATCCCGCCCGGTAGGAAGTAGTAGATCATATCCGCACCGGATGACCGCATCTGTGCGATCTCTGCTGCATAGTCCGTCTGTCCGAGTTTGGTATAAATTTCTTCGACCACTTCCCCTTTGTAGAAGCGTTTGAAACCGTTCATCATGTCCTTGCCGGCGGGATAGTTCGGAGCCATCAGGAAGACTTTGCCAACGCCTTGTTCGGATACATATTTACCGGCTGCCTCGTTCATGGCGTCATTTTGCCAGGAAACATTGAAGTAGTTCGGGTGACAGCCCTTACCGGCCAACGCCGACGGGCCGGCATTTGGAGACAGGTAGAATTTGCCTTGTTGTGTGACCGCCGGAACCACCGCCATTGCAAGGTTCGACCAGATAATTCCGGTCAACACATCTACCTTGTCGGATTGGATCATCTTGTCTGCCAGTTGCACGGCGACATCGGGTTTGCGCTGGTCATCCTCAATGACGACCGTAATGTCGTTATTGCCCGATTGCTTAAGCGCCAGCATGAAGCCGTCGCGGACATCAATACCGAGACCGGCTCCACCACCCGACAGTGTTGTTATCATTCCCACCTTGACCGGCTCGGCCTGCAGCGGGCTTGCAATCACAAGGGCGGCAAGAGCCGCAATTGCAGTTTTTATGGAATTCATTTCAGTTCCTCCGGTTGCTCTGTTCTTATTTTGTTTTGTTAAACTATCGGATCCCAAATTCAGGTTAGCCAGTATGTCACTGCCACGCAAACGATACTGGGCACGGCATCACCGTTTGCCCGTGCGCAGCCGAAAGCGCTGGATTTTGCCAGTCTGAGTTTTAGGCAAATCAGATGTGAAGACTACGGATCGTGGATACTTGTAAGGGGCGATTTTCTCCTTGACGTAATCCTGTAACCGCTTAGCCGTATCATCGTTTGCATCCGCCTTGCCGTTGAGCACGACATAGGCCTGAACGATCTGCCCGCGTTGTTCATCGGGTATCCCGATCACTGCACATTCGGCGACTGCGTCATGGGATAACAATGCCGCTTCCACTTCTGGCCCGGCAATATTGTAGCCTGACGAAATGATCATATCGTCACTGCGAGCGGCAAAATGGAAAAAGCCATCGCTGTCCCTGGTGAAGGAATCGCCAGTAAGATTCCAGCCGTCACTTACATAATCTGACTGACGTTTGTCGGCGAGATACCGGCAACCGGTTGGGCCGCGTACAGCAAGCCGGCCAACCTCACCGTTGGCTACGGGTTGCATATTTTCATCGACTATTACTGCTTCATATCCAGTCACCGGCTTGCCGGTACAAGCGGGTCTGGAATCGTCAAACCGGTTGGAGATGAAAATATGCAGCAATTCGGTTGCCCCTATGCCATCAAGCATCGGCTTACCGGTTTTCTCGAGCCACTGCTTATAAATCGGCGCGGGAAGGGTCTCACCAGCAGAAACGGCACATCGCAAAGAGGATAAGTCTGCCCCATCCTCCATCGCTGACAACATCACACGGTATGCGGTAGGCGCTGTAAAGCAGACGGTAGCTTTGTACTCCTCAATAATGTCTATCATGTTTTGCGGAGAAGCTTCTTCAAGAAGCGTTGCCGAAGCCCCGAACCGGAGGGGAAATATTGCAAGTCCGCCGAGACCGAATGTGAATGCGAGTGGCGGGGATCCGACAAAGATGTCGTCCGGTGTAACATCAAGCACTTCTTTGGCATATCCATCCGCAATAATCAGGAGATCACGGTGAAAATGCATGGTTGCTTTTGGTTCGCCGGTAGTTCCTGAAGTGAACCCGAGTAGTGCGACATCATCGCGACCTGTTTTGACGGCCTCAAAGCGGACCGGTTTTCCCAGAGCCACGCGGTCGATTTCGGCATCGTGGTTCGCAGTTCCGTCGAAACCCACGACCTTTTCAAGAAATTTGCTGCCTTTGGCACAATTTACCAACTCATCCATTAACCGGGTGTCGCAAAGCGCCAGCGATATCTGCGCCTTGTCCACGATCTTCGTCAGTTCACCGGCGCGCAGCATTGGCATGGTGTTGACCACGACGGCGCCGGCTTTTGTCGCCGCCAACCAACAGGCGACCATGGCCGGATTGTTGGCAGATCGTATTAAAACCCTGTTCCCAGGTTTCACGCCGTAATTTTCGATCAACGCATGGGCAATGCGGTTGGTCCAGTCGGCAAGCTCCTTGTAGGTGCGCTTGCGTCCGTTTCCAATGAGTGCAGTGTGATCGCCAAATCCCAGCTCGACCAAACGGTCAGTCAATTCAACAGCAGCGTTGATATGGTCGGGATATTCAAAGCCTGCCAACAAAAAATCAGGCTGTTGCTCCGGCGGTGGCAGATTGTCACGGGCGAAAGTGTCAACATGTGCGGTAGGACCCAACATCTCAGTTTACCGCCCCTGATTTGCCAGTGTTTGACGGGCGATGATGACTTTTTGCACGTCAGATGCGCCTTCATAGATTCGAAGCGCGCGAATTTCCCTATAAAGGCTTTCGACGACATTCCCGCGGCGAACGCCGTCACCACCGTGAATTTGAACGGCCTTGTCAATGACATCCTGTGCATGGTCAGTTGCGTAAAGTTTCGCCATTGCCGCTTCCCGGCTGATGCGGGGAGCACCGGTATCTTTCAGCCAGGCGGCGCGATAAATGAGTAATGCTGATGCATCGATGTCGAGGGCCATGTCCGCGATGTGCCCTTGAACCATTTGCAGTTCGCTCAGTGGAGCGCCGAACAACTTCCTGTTTGAGGACCGGTGCAAGGTTTCATCAAGCGCTCGCCGCGCAAAGCCCAGTGCCGCAGCTGCCACAGTCGATCGAAAAACGTCGAGAACAGACATGGCAATCCTGAATCCCTGACCTGGTTGGCCAATGATGGCATCCGCGGAGATTCTGCAATTCTCAAATGACAGCCGTGCCAGCGGGTGCGGTGCAATCGTCTCCAGGCGTTCCGCGATTTTTAAGCCGGGCGTATCCGCAGGCACAATGAAAGCGGAAATCCCTCGTGCACCGGGTTCATCACCTGTGCGGGCAAAAACGCAGTAAACGTCAGCAATTCCGCCATTGGATATCCAGGTTTTTTCACCGTTGAGAACGTAACCACTTTTGGTTGACGCCGCTGTTAGTTCCATGTTTGCAACATCGGAGCCCGAACTGG